>JACCUZ010000189.1 GCA_013698395.1 Sporichthyaceae bacterium | reverse complement strand
GTCGACGACCCCTCCGGCCGACGACGTCCGCACCCGGATGCCCGGGAATGCCTTGCCGAGCTCCTCGGCGGTCCGCCGCTCCCCCACGATCAGGGCACGCAAGCGGCGGCCCCCGCAGGATGGGCAGGTCCATGGCGAGCTGGCCCGACCGCACCAGCGGCACACCGGCCACGCATCGGCGTGCGACTGCCCGAGCGGTCCCTGGCAGTGAGCACAGCGAGCCGGCTCACGGCAGTCCTGGCAGGTCAGCGCCACGCGGTATCCGGCCCGCGCCACGCTGACCAAGACCGGACCGTCGGCGGCCCCGGAGCGTAGCGCCGCCATCGCCTCGCTCGGCAGCCTGGCGCTGCCCGCGGCCGGGTCCCGGGCATGGGCCATCTCGCTCGACCCGGCGACGAGGACTCGGGCACCAGCCGAACGTCGCTCCTCCGCCGCGGCACCGACGTCGGCGCAGAAGCCGGACTGCACCAGCGCCTGCGCCTGCACCGAGCGGGCGAAGCCCCCCAGCAGCACCGCCGCCGCCTGATCATGCGCCCGGAGCAGCAAGACCTCCCGCGCGTGCGGGTACGGCGCCCGGGGCTCGGCGTACAGGTCGTCTCCGTCATCCCACATCGCGACCATGCCCAGGTCCCGGACAGGCGCGAAAGCCGCGGCCCGGGTGCCGATGGCGACCTGCACCTGCCCGCGAGCCACGGCCAAGAACGCCCGGTAGCGCGCCTGCGGGCCGGCGTCGGCGGTCAAGACAACGTGGCGGCCGGGCCCGAGGTACCGCCGAAGCGTCGCGTCGAGCCGGGTCACGTCGCGGGCGTCGGGCAGGCACACAACGCTGCCACGACCGGAGTGCAGAATGGCGAGGACCGCCTGAGTGATCGGCTCCGTCCAGTCGACGCCGGGGAGCGCAGACCAGCAGGTGCGGGGAGCCTCGCCGGCAGCAAGTCGTTCGATCAGCGCCAGGCCTGCGGGATAACGCGACCACGGCTCGAGCTCCGCGGCCGGCAGTGATGTTAACGGCGCTGGGTCAGCGCCGGCTTTCTCCGCCCGCGCATGCCGAGGAGGGACGGCCAACCGGACGACATCGGCGAACGAACCGGCGTAGCGGTCTGCCACCGCGCGACACAGCCGCGCGATCTGCGGGGTGAGAACGACCTCGTTGGAGACCACCCGCTCGAGCCGACCCAATCGACCGACATGCTCGCTGGAGTCGACGCGCTGCAGCAGGTAGCCACCCACCCGTTGGCCAGCGAACCGTACTCGGACCCGACAGCCGGGCACGGCCTGCTCGTCGAGGTCGGCCGGCACGACATAGTCGAAGGGTCGATCCAGATGGGCGAAGGGGATGTCGACAGCCACCACCGCGACCGGATGCTGCGCCGCGGGGACCAGAGCTGTCGTCACGGACTGGTTGTACCAGCCACCACCGTCGAGAGGGCCTTCCTCCACAGCCACCGTGGCACCAGCCCGCATGCGGCGGCGCCCAACTGGGGCGCCGACTGCCGAGCCACGATTCGCACAGGAGGTCCCCTGTCACACGGCGCCGCCGTACCGGACTGCAGCCTCAGGCGCCGACTGCCGCCCGGAGGGCAGCCGCCCGGTCCACCCGCTCCCAGGTGAAGTCGGGTAGCTCGCGGCCGAAGTGGCCGTATGCGGCGGTGGGGACGTAGATGGGGCGAAGGAGCTGGAGGTCTTCGATGATGGCCGCTGGGCGCAGGTCGAAAACGTCCCGCACCGCATCCTGGATGGTGCCTACCGGGACCTCCTCGGTGCCGAAGCAGTCGACGAACAGGCCCACCGGGTGCGACTTTCCGATCGCGTACGCCACCTGCACCTCGCACCGCCGGGCCAGGCCTGCGGCGACGACGTTCTTCGCCACCCACCGCATCGCGTACGCGGCGGAGCGGTCGACCTTGCTCGGGTCTTTGCCGCTGAAGGCGCCGCCGCCATGGCGTGCCATCCCGCCGTAGGTGTCGATGATGATTTTGCGCCCGGTCAGCCCGGCGTCGCCCATCGGTCCACCGATCTCGAACCGCCCGGTCGGGTTCACGAACAGCCGGTAGTCGCTGGAGTCGATGTCGAACCCGTCGAGCACCTCCTCGACCACGTGCTTCTTGATGTCCGGGGTCAGCAGCGCGTCCAAGTCGATGTCCGCCGCGTGCTGGCTGGACACCACCACGGTGTCGACGCGAACCGGCCGGTTGGCCGCGTCGTACTCGATGGTGACCTGGGTCTTCCCGTCGGGGCGCAGGTACGGCATCGTCCCGTCGCGGCGCGCCTCGGCGAGCCGGTACGCCAAGGCGTGGGCGATCGTGATGGGCAACGGCATCAGCTGCGGGGTGTCGTCGCAGGCGTATCCGAACATCAGTCCCTGGTCGCCGGCGCCTTGGGCGTCCAGGGGGTCATGCGAGTGTTCGGTCCGATCCTCGTACGCCACATCGACGCCCTGGGCGATGTCCGGCGACTGGGAGCCGATAGAGACCTGCACCCCGCAGGAGTCGCCGTCGAAGCCCTTCTTGGAGGAGTCGTAACCGATGCTCAGGATCCGATCCCGGACCAGCCGGGGGATGTCGGCGTACGCCTGCGTCGTGACTTCGCCGGCGACCACGACGAGCCCCGTGGTCACCAGGGTCTCCACCGCCACCCGACTGGTCGCGTCCTGAGCGAGCAGCGCATCCAGGATGCTGTCGCTTATCTGGTCGGCGATCTTGTCGGGATGTCCCTCGGTCACCGACTCGGAGGTGAACAGTCGACGGCTCACGCGTTCTCCTGGCTTCGACGCTGGTAGCTGATGGGTTTGGCCACACTATCGGCCCCGTGAGCCGACTCAGGAAATACCGAGTCGGCGAGCCACGACGTCCCAGACCACGTCGGCGAGCTGTTCCTTGGGACCGAGTGGCACCGTGGTGCCGGAACCATCCGCACCCAAGATCAACGCCTCGTTGTCCGGCTCGCCGAAGACCTGTCCGTTGCTGACGTCGTTGACGACGAGGAAGTCGCAGCCCTTGCGGGCCAGCTTGGCCTGCGCATGCTGCCGGATGGTGCCGGATTCGTCGCCGGTCTCGGCGGCGAAGCCAACGATCACCGGTTCCTTGCCGGCCCGGTTTGCTACCAGCTCGGCCAAGATGTCGGCGTTTTGGACCAGCTCGAGCGCCGGCGCGGTCCCATCCGCGGGTCTCTTAAGCTTGGCGACGCTGACCCTGGCCGGCCGGAAGTCGCTCGGCGCTGCCGCCATCACCACCGCATCGGCCGCCACCGCAACGCCGCGAACCTGTACCCGCAGCTCCTCGGTGGTCTCCACCCGGATGACCTCGACACCGGCCGGGTCGGGCAGCGTGACGTTGGCGGCCACCACGGTGACGACGGCGCCACGGGCTGCCGCGGTGCTGGCCAGCGCGTATCCCTGCCGGCCCGACGAGCGGTTGCCGAGATACCGCACCGGGTCGAGGTACTCGCGGGTGCCGCCGGCCGAGACCACGACGCGACGTCCGCCCAGATCCGGTTCGAGACCGTCGAAACCACGGCGGGCCACCAGCCGGAGCAGGTCGAAGATGGTCTCTGGCTCAGGAAGGCGCCCTTTGCCGGAGTCGGAGCCGGTGAGCCGCCCCTCGGCGGGCTCGAGTACGAGGGCGCCACGGCTGCGCAACGTGGCGACGTTGGAAACGGTCGCGGGGTGCTGCCACATCTCGGTGTGCATCGCGGGCGCGAAGACGACCGGGCAGCGAGCAGTGAGCAAGGTGGCGGTGAGCAGGTCGTCGGACCGGCCGTGCGCGGCCTTTGCCAGCAGGTCGGCCGTGGCCGGTGCGACCACGACGAGGTCAGCCTGCTGGCCGAGGCGTACATGCGGCACGTCGGGAACAGAGTCGAACACCTCAGTCGTGACGCTCGCGCCGGA
>JACCUZ010000181.1 GCA_013698395.1 Sporichthyaceae bacterium | reverse complement strand
GTGCAGTCTTGCTCGTCCGACCACACCTCGGCGGGCTGGATCGGTCGGCGTCCGACGGCGCCGAGGACATCGCCCCGGGGGCCAAGCCGGGCAGCCGGCTGACCTCCGCGCTGGTGACCGCGGTAGGTGCGGGACTGCTGCAGTACGGCGGTCAGCTGCTCGCTGAGCGCCGTGCGCCGGCCTCGGTGCTGATTGTGACCGGGCTGGTTCTCCTCGGCGTCGGTGTCCCGCGGCTGCTGCCCCCCGGCGCCTTCCGACTCGGGCGCGGGCTGCCCACGGTGGTGGTGCTCCGAGGTGTGCTCGCCGGCGCGTTCTTCGGCGCTGAGGCGTTCCTGCCGCTCATGCTGGTCGAGGAGCGGTCGCTGGCCACCCCGCTGGCCGGCGCCTCGCTCACCGGTGCGGCCCTGACCTGGTCGCTGGGCTCGTGGATCCAGGGCCGACCGGGCTTGCGGGTCGAGCGGTCGCGCCTGCTGACCGCCGGCTTCCTGCTCGTACTGATCGGGATCCTGATGGCTGCGCTCGCGACTCAGGACCGTGTTCCCGTCGTCACGGCAGCCGTGGGCTGGGCCTTCGCCGGACTGGGCATGGGGCTGGGGCTGACCTCGCTGAGCGTGCTGGTCCTCGAACTGTCGCCGATCCGGGAGCAGGGAGCCAACGCCTCGGCGTTGCAGGTGAGCGACGCGCTGGGTTCCATCGTGCTGATCGGGGCGGCGGGGGCGGTCTTCGCCTCCTTCCGGGCCGGCGCAGATCACGGTGCGGCGCCGTTCGTGGTCATCGACCTGATCATGGTCGCGGTCGTGCTCTTCGGCGCCGTGGTGGCGCCTCGCGTCCGGCCCTGACCACCTGCTACCAGCAGCCGGTGACCGTCGCGGCCAGCTTGTCGACGGCTCGCCGGGTCGCGAGGGTCGCGGGGACCCGGTTGAGCAGGAAGGAGAAAACCTTGAGCCGGCCGTCTGCCCCGCGGGCGAGGCCGGACAGCGCGATGGCGCCCATCAGCGACCCGGTCTTGGCTTCGATGAGACCGGCGGCACAGCTCGTGGGGCGGGTCACGAAGCGCAGGTAGTCCGGCGCCAGCGTGCCGCTCACGCCGGCCAGGGCAAGGCTGCCCTGCAGCAGGCCGCCGAGGCTCGGATGGGCTGGGTCAAAGGCCGCGCGCAGGACCGCGACCACCTCCGTGGGGCGCAGCCGGTTCCGCCGCGACAGGCCGCTCCCGTCGTAGAGGCTGCCTGGAGCGACGGTGATGCCCAGCCGGGCGAGGCCGGTGACCTGGGCCTCTGCCGCTCCCTCCCACGTCGCCGGGTGTCCGGACTGCAGGGCGACCAGCCGGTGCAGCCCCTCGGCCACGTCGTTGTCGCTCGTCCGCAGCATGGCTGCGACCTGGGTGGCGAGGTCGTCACCGAACACCCGGGCGATGACCCCGGAGCCAGCCGGCCGGGTCCGGCGCGCCACGGCACGGACGCGCAGCCCTTGGTTCTCGAGCAGCCGGGCGAAGACGCGTCCTGCGTCCAGAGCCGTGTCCCAGGAGCGGTGCTGGTCGACGACCAGCGCGCGCACCGGTGAGACGTCGGAGATGACGTAGGTCGACCGCCAGCCGTACGCGTTGGTGGGTGCGGGGAACAAGGTGTCGTCGACATCGACCCGGACCCGCCGCATGCCCTGCGCCGTCATGGCAGCGGCCGTGCGTACGGCGAGCCGGGACAGGTCAGCCCGGGACAGCGACGGGTCGCCGCCGCCGACGAGGACGATGCGTCTCGGTGTCTCGCCGGTCATCGAACGGGTCCGGAACCGGTGCGCCGGGCCGAAGGACTCCAGCGCGTTGACCGCGGTGACCAGCTTGACCGTCGAGGCAGGCATCTGCTGCTCGCGTGGCGTACGTGACCAGATCTCCTGACCCGTCTCGGCGTCGACGACCATCCCTGCGAGGTCGCTGCCCAGCCGGTCCGCGGTCGACCGGCTCGTGAGCAGGTCGTGCGCTGCCTGATCGGTCGCCGACAGCGGCAGCTCGTCGGCCGACACCGTGGTCGCGGGAAGCAGCGCTCCGGTGACGACGAGGGCAGCCGCAACGGCGGTCGTCGCCAGCCGCGCGGCCGCGCGAGGGGCAACGAGGGGTCGGTACGGCACGGGTCGATCCTCCCTGGCGGGGCATGGGGAGGCCGCCGCGTTTACGGTGATTTTGCCCGACCGGCCGCTTCCCGCAGTAGAGGCAGCACCCGATATCTGATCTGCGTGTCGAGCGCGATCACCGTCGAGGCCCGGACCACACCCGCCGACGCGAGGACCCGGTCGATCACCCGTTGCAGGTCGGCATTGGATCGAGCGACGATGCGGGCGAGCACGTCGCCTGCTCCGGTGGTGGTGTGTGCCTCGAGCACCTCGGGGATGTCGGCCAGGTGCTCTGCCACCTCGTCGTGCGCCGCCCGGCTGGGATGGTGCTGGCGGATCTCGAGCGTGACGAAGGCGGTCACCGGGTAGCCCAGCGCCTCCGGGTCGAGCTGCGGCGCCCATCCCTCGATCACGCCGGTGCGGACCAGGCGGTCGAGGCGAGCCTGCACGGTGCCGCGGGCCACTCCCAGCCGCCTGGAGCACTCGAGCACGCCGACCCGGGGCTCCGCTGCGAAGACCTCGACGATGCGCTGGTCGAGCGGGTCGACGCTCACCTGCTGCCTTTCATGCGCATCTTGCACATCTCGTCCACCCTGGTAAGCCGTTCGCTGATCAATCTGCCCAGTGATGGTGCCACACGTTGCGCAACCTGTCGCGGGCGAGTTCCATTCGTCCATGACCACCGATGCCGCATCTCCTGCCATCCCCGCCCTGACGGACGCGGAGCGGGCGGCCGAGCTGTCACCTGAGCAGCTGCGCCAGCTGGTGGGGCTCATCGAATACGACGCGAGCGCGGACCCGTTCCCGGTGACCGGGTGGGACGCCGTCGTCATGGTGGTGGGCAACGCCACCCAGACCGCGCACTGGTACCAGTCGGCGTTCGGCATGGACCTGGTCGCCTACTCCGGTCCCGAGACCGGCAACCGTGACCACAAGGCGTTCGTGCTCAGGAGCGGCTCCTGCCGGTTCGTGGTCAAGGGTGGCGTCGCGCCGACCAGCCCCCTGCTCGACCACCACCGTGCACACGGTGACGGAGTGGTCGACATCGCTCTGGAGGTGCCCGACGTCGACCGGTGCGTGAGCCATGCGCGAGCACAGGGGGCGCAGATCCTCGCCGAGCCCCATGACCTCAGCGACGAGCACGGAACCGTGCGCATGGCGGCCGTGGCGACGTACGGCGAGACCAGGCACACGCTTGTCGACCGCTCCGGCTACCACGGCGTCTACCTGCCCGGCTATGTCGCCCGCACGTCGAGCTACACCAAGCGCGAGGGTGCGCCCAAGCGGCTGTTCCAGGCGCTCGACCACGTCGTGGGCAACGTCGAGCTCGGCAAGATGGACGAATGGGTGGGCTTCTACAACAAGGTCATGGGCTTCGTGAACATGGCGGAGTTCATCGGTGACGACATCGCCACGGACTACTCCGCCTTGATGTCGAAGGTGGTGGCCAACGGCAACCACCGGGTGAAGTTTCCGCTCAACGAGCCGGCGATCGCGAAGAAGAGGTCCCAGATCGATGAGTTCCTGGAGTTCTACGCCGGTCCCGGCGTGCAGCACCTGGCACTGGCCACCAACGACATCCTGCGCACCGTGGACGCGATGCGCACCGAGGGTGTCGAGTTCCTCGTGACGCCGGACTCCTACTACGAGGACCCTGACCTTCGGGCGCGCATCGGCAAGGTGCGGGTGCCGATCGAGGAGCTGGAGCGGCGGGGGATCCTGGTCGACCGTGACGAGGACGGCTACCTGCTGCAGATCTTCACCCGGCCCGTAGGTGACCGGCCGACGGTTTTCTTCGAGCTGATCGAGCGCCACGGCTCCCTGGGCTTCGGCAAGGGCAACTTCCGGGCTCTGTTCGAGGCCATCGAGCGCGAACAAGAGCGCCGCGGCAACCTCTGACCCCCGCCAGCTGGTCCGGCGCGTTGACCACGTATACG
>JACCUZ010000138.1 GCA_013698395.1 Sporichthyaceae bacterium | reverse complement strand
CCTCGCGGATGATCGCCACCAGCGCGGTGTCCGGCGGCCAGTCCACGTCGCCCACGCGGGTGGCCGCGACGGGGGAGTCGGCCGGCAGGGTCAGCTCCATCAGGTCGGTGTTGGACTGCTGGAAGGTGAGGATCTTGACCAGGTCACCGACGCTCACGGCCTCCTCGACCAGCGCCGTCATCAGCCGCGGCATGGAGACGGCCACGTCCACGCCCCACGCCTCGTCGAACATCCACTCGTTCTTGGGGTTGCTCACCCGCGCCACCGTGCGGGGGACGCCGTACTCCGTCTTGGCCAGCAACGAGACGACGAGGTTCACCTTGTCGTCACCGGTGGCGGCGATCACCACCTGGCACTCGTGCAGGCCGGCCTCCTCGAGCGAGGTGATCTCGCACGCGTCGGCGAGCAGCCACTCCGCCCCGGGCACCGACTCCCTCTTGATGGCAGCGGGCTCCTTGTCGATCAGCAGGATCTCGTGGCCGTTCTCGAGCAGCTCGCGGGCGACCGAGCGTCCGACACTGCCGGCTCCTGCGATGGCGACCCGCATCAGCTGCCCCCTGGCCGACGCCGGAACATGTCCTCGACCGCGCCGCTGTCCTCGTCCCGCATGACGACATGGACGATGTCGCCGTCCTGCAGCACGGTGTCCTCGACCGGCAGCAGGCCCTCACCCAGCCTGGTCAGGAACGCGATCCGCGCCCCCGAAGCCTCTTCGATGACCCGGACCCGTTCGCCGACCCAGGCCCTGTCGACCGGCACCTCGGCCAGCCGGATCGTGCCGCTCGGGTCGCGCCATTCCGGCTCGGCGCCGTGGGGCAGCAGGCGGCGGATCATCTGGTCCGCTGTCCAGCGGACGGTCGCGACGGTAGGGATGCCAAGCCGCTGGTACACCTCGGCCCGTCCCGGGTCGTAGATGCGCGCAACCACGTTGTCGATGCCGAAGGTCTCGCGGGCGACGCGGGCCGCGAGGATGTTCGAGTTGTCGCCGCTGCTGACTGCGGCGAAGGCCTCGGCCTGCTCGATGCCCGCTTCTCGCAGGGTGTCGCGGTCGAAACCGATGCCGGTCACCGTCCGGCCGGCGAAGGAGTGACCGAGCCGGCGGAAGGCTGACTCGCTGGAGTCGACCACGGCGACGGTGTGGCCCTGGGACTCCAGGATGAGTGCCAGGGTCGAGCCCACCCGGCCGCAGCCCATGATCACGACGTGCACGGCACGACGCTAGCGCAGCGGTCCAACGGCGCGCCCCGTGGCACTCGACTGGCTCCCGAGGACAGGGTCCTACCATCGCCGCGTGCCGTCCATCAGCGACATCTCCAAGCAACTCCTCATCGGCAGAGCCAAACGCAGCGGGGCTCTGGGCGAGACGTTGCTGCCCAAGCGGATCGCGTTGCCGATCTTTGCCAGCGACCCGTTGTCCTCGGTGGCATATGCGACGCAGGAGATCCTGCTCTTCCTGACGCTTGGCGGGCTGGCCTACCTCTACCTCACTCCCTACCTGGCCGCCGCTGTGTTCCTGCTGCTCTGTGTCGTGGTGGCGTCGTACCGCCAAGTCGTGCGCGCCTACCCCACCGGAGGTGGCGACTACGAGGTGGCCCAGAAGAACCTCGGTGAGCGAGCCGGATTGACCGTGGCCAGCGCCCTGCTTGTCGACTACGTACTCACCGTCGCCGTGTCCGTCTCTGCCGGCGTGGACAACATCATCTCTGCTGTGCCCGAGCTCAACGACTACCGCGTGGGGATGGCAGTCGGCTTCGTCGTCTTCCTCACCGCGATGAACCTGCGTGGTGTCCAGGAGTCAGGGAAGGCGTTCGCGGTCCCGACGTACCTGTTCGTCGTCACTGTCCTCGGGATGGTCGCCTGGGGGTTGTTCCAGACGGCCGCAGGCGACGCCCCGGTCTCGGAGAGCGCGTCGTACGACGTCGAGCCGGAGATCACCGGGCTGAGCGGGTTGGCGCTGGCATTCTTCGTCCTGCGCGCGTTCTCATCAGGCTGCACGGCGCTGACCGGTGTCGAGGCGATCGCCAACGGCGTGCCCGCCTTCAAGAAGCCCAAGAGCAAGAACGCGGCGACGACGCTGCTTCTCATGGGCACGCTGTCCATGTCGATGTTCCTCGGCATCACCGCGCTCGCGCTCATCAGCGACGTGCACTACACGGAGAACACCTGCGACCTGATCGGGTTTGCGGGCGACTGCGAGTCGGACCCGCAGCGAAGCGTCATCGCCCAGGTCGGGGCCTCCGTCTTCGGTGGCGATTCCAACCCCATGTTCTTCGTGCTGCAGGCGGCCACGGCCGCCATCCTGATCCTCGCTGCCAACACCGCGTTCAACGGCTTCCCGCTGCTCGGCTCGATCCTCGCCCAGGACCGCTACCTCCCGCGCCAGCTGCACACCCGCGGCGACCGCCTGGTCTTCAGCAACGGCATCATGTTGTTGGCGGGGTTCGCGGGCCTGCTCATCGTGGTCTTCGATGCGTCGGTCACGAAGCTGATCCAGCTCTACATCATCGGTGTGTTCACCTCGTTCACGCTCGGCCAGACCGGGATGGTCCGGCACTGGAACCGCGCTCTCCGGGAGGAGCAGGACCCGGCCGAACGTCGCCGGATGCAGCGGTCTCGCATCATCAACGCCACCGGTGCAAGCTTCACCGGTCTGGTCCTGGTCATCGTCACGGTCACCAAGTTCCTGCTCGGCGCCTACATCGTGCTGATCGCCATGCCTGTGCTGTTCTTGATGATGCGCGGCATCCGCCGGCACTACGACGGTGTGTCTCGCGAGCTGGTGGTGGACGAGACGGTCGACACGATGCTGCCGTCCCGGATGCATGCCATCGTCCTGGTCTCGAAGATCCACAAACCGACGATGCGGGCCGTGTCGTACGCCCGAGCAATGCGTCCGTCGACGCTGGAGGCCATCACGGTCGGTGTCGACGCCGAGGAGACCCGGGAGCTGCAGGACGAGTGGGACCGCAGAGGCATCCCGGTCCCGCTCAAGGTCCTGGACTCGCCGTTCCGCGAGGTGTCCGACCCGGTGGTGGAGTACGTCCGTGACGTGCGGAGGAGCAGCCCCCGTGACCTGGTCACCGTGCTGATCCCGGAGTACGTGGTCGGCCACTGGTGGGAGCACCTCCTGCACAACCAGAGCGCGCTGCGACTCAAGGCCCGGCTGCTCTTCACCCCCGGCGTCATGGTGACCAGCGTGCCGTGGCAGCTGAAGAGCTCGGTAGGTCTGGAGGACCGGCCGGAGGTTGCGGGAGCGGGTTCGATCCGTCGTGCCGACCTCGACCGGCGAGGACGATCGTCCTGAGCGAGCCGGCCAGCGCGTCTCCCGTTGGACGCCCGACCGTCGGGGCGACGCTGACCGTCGACGTCGGGGCGGTCGCGCACGGCGGGCACTGCGTCGCGCGCCACGAGGGTCGGGTCGTCTTCGTCCGGCACGCACTGCCCGGGGAGCGGGTGCGGGTCCAGGTCACCGAGGCCGGCGAGCGCGCGTCGTTCTGGCGCGCCGATGCCGTCGAGGTGGTCGAGGCGTCACCGGAC
>JACCUZ010000123.1 GCA_013698395.1 Sporichthyaceae bacterium | reverse complement strand
CCTCAACGAACTACTCTTAACCGCAGTCGCATAGTGCCGTGTTGCGACGACCGCGTGAATCCGCCCGAGGGTTGACCACGTATACGTGGTCAACGCGGCGGGGGCTCAGAGTGGGGGCGTCACGGTGAACCGCGCGGTGGCAGTCGGCGGGTCCGCGAGGCGCGGCATGAGCTCGGGAAGGCCGCGGAACTGGCCCAGAACGAGCGCGGACAACGCCTCCTCCGCGAGTGAGCCAGCCCCGCGACTATTCCGGGTTGACTTTGACGTAGCAGCGTCAACTCCTACCGTTAGGCGGTGCCGGACGTTGACCTAGTTGGCGGAGCCAGGGGTGGAGTGGTCGATCCAAGAGATCGCACGCGCGGCCGGTACCACCAGCCGCGCCCTGCGCCACTACGGACAACTAGGTCTGCTGCGGCCCAGCCGCACTGCAGCCAACGGGTACCGCTACTACGACCAGTCCGCTCTTGTTCGGCTACAACGCATCCTGCTGCTGCGCGAGCTGGGACTAGGCCTGGCAGCCACCGCTGAGATCCTCGACGGTCAGCAGGACACCGCGGCGGCGCTGCGCCGACACCTGGAGGTGCTGGAGGCGGAGCAAGAGCGCATCGGACGTCAGATTGCTTCCGTGAAGATCACTTTGCGCAGGACGGAGAGAGGTGAGCAACTGATGCCCGACGAAGCATTCGACGGCTTCGACCACACCAGCTACCAGGAGGAAGTCACCCAGCGCTGGGGCAAGAAGGCGTACGAGAAAGGCGACCGGTGGTGGCGGTCATTGTCTCCTTCCGAGAAGAAGGCGTTCCAGAGGACCCAGCATGAGATCACCCAGGACTACGGGCGGGCCCGGGCAGCCGGAGTGTCCCCGGACAGCGAGCGGGTGCAGGCAATCACCCGGCGCCATGTGGAGTGGTTGTCGATCATCACGACGCCGTCGAAGGAGTACCTCGTAGGACTGGGCGAGATGTACGTCGCCGATCCGCGGTTCGCAGTGAACTACGACCGGCACGGCGCCGGCACAGCGGTGCTGGTCCGGGACGCCATGAAGGTGTACGCCGAGCGGAACCTCAGATGACGACCGGATCGGGATCCTGGCTTGGGACCAGCGTCGAGTCTCGTTCGCGGTCTAGTTTGTCAGTGGGCGCTCATAGGGTCGACTCATGACTGCAGCAGTGGAAGCTCAGCGACTTGTCAAACACTTCGGCGGCCGCGGCGGCACCGTGGAAGCGGTGCGCGGGGTTGACCTTTCGGTCAGCAAGGGCGAGGTGTTCGGGTTCCTTGGCCCGAACGGTGCCGGTAAGTCCACGACAGTGAAGATGCTGACGACGCTCATGTCGATCACTTCGGGCACGGCGCTGGTCGCCGGTGTGGACGTCGCCGCCGATCCCGACGCGGCGCGTAGGCGGATAGGGGTCGCACTACAGGAGGCGGGACTGGACCCTCGACAAACCGGTAGGGAGCTGCTCGTGCTGCAAGCCCGCCTCTTCGGAAGTCCCCGCGGTGAGGCAGCCGACCGGGCACAGTCACTGCTCGAACTGGTCGACTTGGTCGAGGCTGCGGACCGGCGCATCAAGGGCTACTCCGGTGGCATGAAGCGTCGGCTCGACCTCGCCTCCGCCCTGGTCCACGAGCCGGAGGTCCTCTTCCTCGATGAGCCGACGACTGGCCTGGACCCAGCGAGCCGGCTCACCGTGTGGGACGAGGTCCGGCGCATCAACCGCCGCGGCACGACGGTCTTCCTCACGACGCAGTACCTCGAGGAGGCAGACGCGCTGTGTGACCGGCTGGCCATCATTGACGGCGGAGTCATCGTTCGGGAGGGAACCCCGAGCGAACTCAAGTCGCAGCTTCGGGAAAGGCAGGGGCTGGCCTATGGCCCGACCTTGGACGAGGTCTTCCTCGACGCCACCGGACGAACCAGGGAGCGTATCGAGGGAGAGGTACAGGAGGTGCACGCATGAGTGACACCTGGGTCCTCGGGCAGCGTGGTCTGAGGGAGACGCTGCGGACGCCGGACTCCCTCATCCCGACGTTGTTCATCCCGGTTTTCTTCCTCGTGGTGAACGTAGGTCAGGCCGGCAAGATCTTCCCGTCGGGGACGACGCCCTTCCTCGAGGGCCAGAACTATGCCGCCTTCCAACTTCCCAGCTCGCTTCTGCTCGCCGCATCCTTCGGCACCGCAGCGCTCTACCTCGTCGAGGACATCGAGGGCGGCTACTTTGACAAGCTACGCGCTGCCCCGGTGTCGCGGACATCAATCGTGCTGGGTCGTCTCGTTGCCGAGGGCGCCAAGAACCTGGCGATCACCGCAGTCATGGTGCTGTTGGCTCTGCCGTTCGGCATCTCCATCGCAACCGGCCCGCTGGGATTCGTGCTGCTCCTCCTGCTCACCGCTGGATGGGCCGTGGTGTTCGCCGGGTTCATGCAGCTCATCGCGCTCAAGACCCGCAGCGCCGCTGCCACCAACGCAGGTGGCCTGGTGTTCTTTCCCCTGCTCTTCCTCACCCCGAACTTCGTCCCCCGCGACCTGCTCACCAGACCGATGGAAATAGCTGCGACCTTTAACCCGGTCACCTACATCATGGAGGCCATGCGCTCGTTCATCCTCGAGGACTGGACCTGGTCCAGACTCGGGCCGGGGTTCGCCGTTGTGGCGGTCCTGGGCGTCGTGATGGTGGTGCTCAACGTCCGAATGATCCGCACCTACGACTGACAACCGACCAACGGCCGTTTGGAGGTTTGCCGTGAGGGTGCTCGTCGCCGGCGCCACCGGAGCCATCGGCCGCCGCTTGACCCCGGTGCTCGTCCGCGAGGGGCATGACGTCGTGGGCATGACGCGCGCCGAGTCGAAGGTTCCCCTTCTCCGCAGCCTTGGCGCCGAACCGGTTGTCTGCGACGCGTTGGCGGCTGCGAAGGTCCGCACCGCGGTCGCTGCCGCTGAGCCGGACGTGATCATTCACCAGCTCACCGACCTGCCGGCGACGCTGAAGCCGAACAGGCTCGCGAAGTACTACGCCGCCAACAACCGGGTGCGCAAGGAAGGAACCTCGAACCTGTTGGCTTGTGCGCGCGAGGTGGGTGTGGGTCGCCTCATCGCGCAGAGCGCCGCCTTCTGGTACCGCCCGCAGGGCGGGATGGTCAAGACCGAGGCGGACCCGATGCACACCGAGGCAGGACCGCCGATCGGGGAGGCGGTGCGGACCATGCAGGAGGTTGAAGACGTCCTGTTCGTGGAGCAGGGCGTCGATGCAGTGATCCTGCGGTACGGCGTCTTCTACGGCCCGGGCACCTGGTATGCGGCCAGCGGCGACATAGGCAGGCAGCTCGCCAAGCGTAGGTACCCGCTGGTCGGCCGGGGCGAGGGCGTCACCTCGTTCGTGCACATCGACGACGCGGCGGAAGCAACGGTCGCCGCGCTGAGAGCACCGCCCGGCGTCTACAACGTCGCCGACGATGAGCCCGCGAGGCTCAACGACTGGCTACCGGCGCTCGCGAAGGCGCTCGGGGCTAGGCCGCCGCGCCGTGTTCCGGCCTCGCTGGCACGGATGCTGGTCGGATCGGCACCCGTGGAATGGCTGGAGACCCAGCGTGGCGCGGACAACACCAAAGCCAAGCGTGTTCTGGACTGGCGCCTGAGCTACCCGACATGGCGCGACGGGTTCCTGACCGGCCTCGGTACCTGACGTGGCTGGCTGGTCCGCTGCTCAGGCCCTGCCATCCGGTTGGAGTTGATAGCGCCCACCGACTGAGTCTGCAAGGCGTACGGCCCGCTCGATCACCGGTCCAGCGCCCAGGCGTTGGGCGATGGAGTCAGCTTCGGCGGCGAGTCGTTGGGCGGTATCCGCTTCGCCAACAGCGGCGTGGTATTCGGCGTGGTCGAGCAGCCCGACGGCAAGGTGAAAGGGCGAGCCGAGCTGACGGAAGGCTTGGGTCGCACTTTCGAACACCTGCCCAGCTTCTGAATCCGTTCTGCTCGCTTGACGACGGGCGCGAATGCTCTTCCGCTCGGCACGCAGAACCGGTGGCACGTGCCCCAAGGGATGCAGCGCGAGCCAGTCGAGCAACTAGCCGTAGCTCGGTGTCCCGGCCGACGAACGGCGCTTCCAGCCCATCGATCCGTTGGGCTCCGCCCACTCCAGACAGGACCCGCTCGACCCGCCACAACGCCACCGGGTCGGCCTTCCCCTTCAACATGTGCGTCCCGGCCGAGGAGAAGTCAATGGCCGCCTGGGCGAGTCGCCACGTGGCCTCGTCCACCAACACCGCACCGGGCGCGGCGGCCGCCTGGACCCTGGCCGCAGTGTTCACAGCGTCGCCAGCCACCATGCCCTCACCGGTGACACCCACCGTCACCGCGACCGCACCCGTGACCACGCCCGCCCGCGCGGCCAAACCCTCGACACCGGCCTCGCGACCCAGCTGGCTGACCGCGTCGACGAGTTCCAACGCTGCTCGCGCTGCCCGTTCGCCGTCCTGTTCTGTCGCAGATGGGGCACCCCACACCGCCATCACCGCATCTCCGATGAACTTCTCTACGACACCCCCATACCGGCCGATGACCGTTCTCGCCACATCAAGTACCTCGATAGCAGCTCCCGAACTTATTCTGGGTCCCGGGTTTCGCTCAACGGAGTAAATCCGACGAGATCGCAGAACAAGACGGAGCAGACCCGCCGCTCCGCCGCCGGAGCCGTCATGGCCGGTACAGACCCAGTCGAATCACCGCCCATGTCGTGCATGGCGGCGGAGGTCAGCGCGGCACCGCAAGACCGGCAGAACCTCTTGCCCGGCGTTGTCGGAGAGCCGCACGCCGGGCAGTCGACAGCGAGCGAGGAGCCGCACTCCTCGCAGAAGGCGCTGCGGTCGTCGTTCGGTGCTGCGCAAGCCCCACACGACCGCGTAAACCCGAAGGTCAACCGCGGATTGGTCCGGTGCTATCCGCCGTGATGCACGGCCTCAACATTGTGGCCGTCGAGGTCGCGCAGGAACACGCCGTAGTAGCCGGGGTGGTACTCCGGCCATTCACGCGGACGATGCAGGACCTCCACACCCGCGGCAACAGCGGCGGCGTGCACTGCGTCGACGGCGTAGCGGTCGGGCGCCTGGAAGGCGAGGTGCAGTTCGCGAGTCTCGGGGCCTCCCGCGGGAACCAGCCAGAAGTTGGGCTGGCCGTCGGAACCAGCCAGCCCGACGACGAACGTCTCGCCCTGCGGAAACCGCATCACCTCGCGCATCCCGATCGGAGCGAACGTGCGGACGTAGAAGGCGAATGACGCTCCGACGTCGGCGACCTGAACGCCGATGTGGTCAAGCATGGCTTGAAGTTATCCCAGACGGCGCACCTGCGGCCACACCTGCTCCCAGGACGCGATCCTGTCTCGACACACCCACACCGGCTGGCCCTGCTCATCGTTCTCGAGCCCTACGCCGTTGTCTATCCGGCCAGCCAGCTCAACCCTTCGGAACCAACTCTGGAGCTCATCCTGGTCGTAGCCAACGACGATCGTCGGATCAGGGCTCTCCCGCGGCGGACCCCAGTGGGCGTAGCTGTTGTGTCCACTTTGGGCGGGCGGTAGGTCGAACTGCCGTCGATAGCGGTCGATCGCGCCTGCCTGCCCGTAGTTTCTGGTCAGCACGACGACATCGTCCTGCTCACCTGGCGGCAGGTCGTCGCGGACCTGGGCGACTGTGCCTGCCAGCTGCTCCCACCCGACGGTTTCACCGGCGTCGTAGTTGATATCGACGATCGGCGTGTTCGCGAGATCTCGGACCGGCACGATCGGAAGGAACAGTACGGCGGACACGGCTCCGCTCAACACGAGGGCGCCGCCCAGCAGCACGCTACGGAAGCGAGTAGTACCGCGTCGCCGCACCCAGCGCAGCATGGGCTCGGAACCAGCAGCCAACAGAATGGGGAACAGCCCTGCCAGGTAATAGGGCTTTCCGCCGGTCGCGATGAAGAGCACAGCCAGCACCACGTACGCCGCAGCGAACGCGCGGAACGGCCGCAGCACTGGGTCCGTCGCCAGTCGCCGGAGCCCGAGCACCCACACCGGAACGAGCAAGGGGCTGACGAGCACCAGCTGGAAGGGAAAGAACAGCCAACGCGGCTCGCTGGTGCCGGAGCTGCCGCCCGCGATCGCGGCCGATATCTCCAGCTGCGGCCATCCATGAGCGGCCTGCCACAGCAGGAACGGCGCCCACAACACCAACGCGATCACGGCCGCCAGCCAAGGCCACGGCGTACGAAGAGCCGACCGCGGACCGACCAATAGCAAGCCGGCCGAGATCCCGACCAGCAAGAACGCGACCAGCGTCTTGTTCTGCAGCCCAACCCCAGCGGCCACCCCCACCAGCAGCCAGCTCCGCCCGCCATCTCGAAGCGCCCGCACTACCAGCCACGAGAGCGTCGCCCATGCGAGCAGGTCGAACGTACTTGTGGACAAGAGGTGCCCGACAGCGAACAGGAAAGCCGAGACAGCGATGCACGCCGCGGCGACGGCCTGGGTGCTACGTCCACCGCCGAACTCCCGGGCGAGGAGCCCAGTGCACACCACGACCAGTCCGACGGCCAAGGCAGAGGGCAGCCGCAGGCCAACCAGAGATTCGCCGAACAGCTCGGTGGCCACCCGTGCGAGCGCAGGGGTCAACGGCGGCTGGTCGTCGTAGCCGAACGTGAGCTCTTCGCCGGCGCGAATGAAGTACAACTCGTCGCGGTGGTAGCCATATCGGCCGCTGACGGTCACCAGCACGCTGCCCAGCACCACCGCGAGACCCGTGAGCGCTCCCCACGCGACGGGCGGACGTGCGAGCTGTGGCGGTTTCGCCCATGGCGGTGACATCCGAGCGCTCCCCATCAGATCGTTCCGCCGGCGGGATAGGGCCAGCCCTACGACAGCGGCCAGGCCACCTCCGCAGACGGGGGCGGTTGTGGCGCCCTAG
>JACCUZ010000096.1 GCA_013698395.1 Sporichthyaceae bacterium | reverse complement strand
GTCCGGGCCGAGCAGGTCTCGGTCCATGCGCGCCGCGATCGCCGCGGCCACAGCGTAGGTCGCCGCTGCCACGACGATGACCTGGGCGTCGGCGGTGGCCCCCTCGCCGAGCACGCGCCTGAGCCCGAAGCCGACGCCGCCGCCGGCGATCGCCATCAGGGTGCCGGTGGTGGTGGAGACCGAGTTCGCCATCACCAGCTCCGCCCGAGTCACGACGTGGGGCAGCGCGGCGGACAGCCCGGACAGGAAGAACCGGTTGACGGAGAGGCAGGCCAACACCGCTGCGTACAGCGGGATGCCGTCGACCCGCGCGAACGTCAGCGCGGCGACGCCGAGCACCATCGCGGCGCGCAGCACGTTGGCGAAGACCAGGACCTGGCGCCGGCGCCACCTGTCCAGCAGGACACCGGCGAACGGCCCCACGACGGAGTACGGCAGCAGCAGGACCGCGAACGCCGTCGCCACGCTGCCCGCCGACGTCTGCCGCTCCGGAGAGAAGAAGAACAGGCTGGCCAGCGCCGCCTGGAACCCGCCGTCGGCGGCCTGCGAGGTCAGGCGCGTCGCGAAGAGCCGGCGGAAGTCCCGGTGCTGCACGACGGCGCGCAGGTCACCGCCGTAGGACATCAGGAGAGGGTACGCGCGAGCCGGCCTCGCCGGGTCGGGTTCGGAGCACCCCGACCTGCGCGGGTCAGCGCTCGATGTCCCCCCGGATGAACGCCTCGACGAGCTCCTTCGCCGTGTCGTCGTCGTGCTGCTCCGGTGGCGACTTCATGAAGTATGAGGACGCCGACAGGATCGGCCCGCCGACGCCGCGGTCCTTGGCGATCTTGGCCGCCCGGATCGCGTCGATGATCACGCCCGCGGAGTTCGGCGAGTCCCACACCTCGAGCTTGTACTCCAGGTTGAGCGGGACGTCACCGAAGTTGCGGCCCTCGAGCCGGACGTACGCCCACTTGCGGTCGTCGAGCCACTGCACGTAGTCCGACGGGCCGATGTGGACGTTGCGGGCGCTGAGGTGGTTCTCCATGTTGCTGGTGACGGCCTGGGTCTTCGAGATCTTCTTCGACTCGAGACGGTCGCGCTCGAGCATGTTCTTGAAGTCCATGTTGCCGCCGACGTTGAGCTGGTAGGTGCGGTCCAGGATCACCCCGCGGTCCTCGAACAGCTTGGCCAGCACGCGGTGTGTGATCGTCGCCCCGACCTGGGACTTGATGTCGTCGCCGACGATAGGCACACCGGCGGCCCGGAACTTCTCTGCCCACGCCGGAGTCCCGGCGATGAAGACCGGCAGCGCGTTGACGAACGCCACGCCCGCATCGATCGCACACTGCGCGTAGAACTTCGCGGCCTGCTCGGACCCGACCGGCAGGTAGCAGACGAGCACGTCGGCCCGGGTCTCGCGCAGCGCCGCCACCACGTCGACCGGCTCGTCGTCGGACTCGGTGATCGTCTCGCGGTAGTACTTGCCGAGCCCGTCGAGGGTGTGGCCGCGCGCGACGGTGACGCCGGTCGGCGGCACGTCGCAGATCTTGATGGTGTTGTTCTCGCTCGCCACGATGGCGTCCGCGAGGTCCTGGCCCACCTTCTTGGCGTCGACGTCGAACGCGGCGACGAACTCGACGTCGCGTACGTGGTAAGGCCCGAACTGGACGTGCATCAGGCCGGGCACCCGGCTCTGCGGGTCGGCGTCCTGGTAGTACTCGACGCCCTGGATCAGCGACGCGGCACAGTTGCCGACGCCGACGATGGCCACGCGTACCGAACCCATGGGGTGCTCCTTCATCGTGTCTCGGACATGTCGTTCGCGGTCGGTCTGTCAGGTCTCTCGGGCGGACGGCGGCGGCTCGCGACGGCGCTCGTCGTCGATCAGCTCGGAGAGCCAGCGAACCTCGCGCTCCACCGACTCCAACCCGTGCCGTTGGAGCTCGAGCGTGTAGCTGTCCAGGCGTTCCCTGGTGCGGGAGAGGGAGGACCGGAAACCGTCGATGCGTTCCTCGAGCCGCGAGCGCCGGCCCTCGAGGATGCGTAACCGGGTTGCGGCGTCCGTACGCCCGAAGAAGGCGAACCGGACGCCGAAGCCTTCGTCCTCCCACGCTGCGGGACCGCTCTCGGTGAGCAGGTCCTGCAAGTGCTCCTTGCCTTCGGCGGTGAGCTTGTAGACGATCCGCGACCGCTTGCCAGGCGCCGGCCCGCTCGCGGCCGAGCCGCCCTCGCCGGTGTCCTGGGCGATCAGGCCCTCTCTCACGAGCATCTTCAGGCACGGGTACAGCGAGCCGTAGGAGAAGGCGCGCAACGACCCCAGCAAGGCGTTGAGCCGTTTGCGCAGCTCGTAGCCGTGGAGAGGGCTGTCCTGGAGCAGGCCCAGGACGGCGAGCTCGAGGACGTCGCCGCGCTTGGCCACCGGCTCCTCCTGCCTCGACTGCCCGACCGATCCACCTGATGTATCGATATGATACATCGCCAAGAGATAACCAGGTAGTCGGTGCGGCACGATTCGGGCGATTGCTGCCCCCGGACGGGCAGCGGACGGACCGCCGGCCGTCGTACGCTCCGCGCTGTGTGGTCGCAGCGTGCGGTCGTCGACTACGGGCTGGCCCGGCGGGCCACCCTGACGTCGCTGCTGGGCAGCGGACCCATCACCCGCGAGGACGCCTGCGACGCCCACCCCTATCTGCTGCGCGCCGCCCGCCACCACGGGGAGGCCTCGACGAGCGAGTGCCCTGTGTGCCGCGACGAGCAGCTACGGCTCGTGCACTACGTGTACGGAGACGAGCTCGGCGCCTACGAGGGCCGGGTCAAGGCCCCGGCCGAGCTGGCCGAGATGGCGCACGAGCACGGCGAGTTCCGGGTGTACGTCGTCGAGGTGTGCCTGGGCTGCGCCTGGAACCACCTCGTGCAGTCGTTCGTGCTGGGAACCGGGGCCGGCAGCGACGTGGGTCGACCGGTCCGGCGTGGGGCGGGTCGCCGCGAACGGACCACTGGGCCGGCGCCTCGTTAGGCTGCGCGCGCGACAGCCGTCGCCACGCGGAGGACAGCCGGAGCCCTGGACGGATCAGTGAGAGTCGACTACCCCCGTCAGGACTACGACGGTGTACGGCGCTACCTGCCCTCGTTCGGCCAGTTCCTCGTGTTGGCCGGAGTGGGCTTCCTCGTCGGTGTCGCGGCGGTGGGGGTCGGCTACGCGGCGACCAGCATCCCTCGGCCCAACGAGCTGGTCAGCGCACAGGCGACCATCGTCTACTTCGACAACGGCCGGACCGAGATCGGCCGTTTCGGCGAGCAGAACCGCATCATCATCCCGCTCGCCCAGGTGCCCGACCACGTCCAGAAGGCCGTGCTCGCCGCGGAGGACAGGTCGTTCTACGAGAACCGTGGCATCTCCCCGACCGGCATCGTTCGCGCGTTCTGGAACAACCTGCGGGGGAACTCGACCCAAGGCGGGTCGACCATCACCCAGCAGTACGCGAAGAACGCGTTCCTGTCCCAGGAGCGCACCTACAAGCGCAAGCTCAAAGAGTTCTTCATCTCGGTCAAGCTCGCCCGGCGTGACGACAAGGACGAGATCCTCGCTGACTACCTCAACACCATCTACTTCGGCCGAGGCGCCTACGGCATCGAGACGGCGGCGCAGACCTACTTCGGCAAGCCGGCGCGCGAGCTCACGGTCGAGGAGGGCGCCGTTCTCGCCTCGGTCATCCGCTCGCCCGCCAACTACGACCCGGAGGACGACGCCGAGCGGCTGCAGAGCCGGTTCGACTACGTGCTCGACGGGATGGTGACCAAGGGCTGGCTGTCCGAGGGAGAGCGCGCCGGCCTGGAGGTCCCCCCGCTCGCGGAGGCTCGCAAGCCACGCGGCGGCCCGAACTTCTACCTGCTTGACGCCGTACGCCGGGAGCTGAAGGTGCAGGGGTTCACCGACCAGGACATCGACCTCGGCGGCCTGCGGGTCGTCAGCACCTTCGACCGCCGGTCGCAGCGCGCGGCTGTCCGGGCGGTCCGCCAGGAGCGCCCCACTGAGAACGCCCGCAACGTGCACATCGGCCTCTCCGCAGTCGAGCCAGGCACAGGTGCGGTCATCGCGATGTACGGCGGCGACGAGGCAGGGGAGCTGAACGAGGCGACCCAGGCCCGGGTCCAGCCCGGTTCGTCGTTCAAGCCGTTCGCGCTCGCAGCGGCCCTGGAGGACGACGTGTCGCTGCGGAGCACGTTCGAGGGCAACTCCCCGTTGGCGCTGCCCGGCACCGACAAGGAGGTGGGCAACGAGTTCGACAACGACTACGGGTCGGCGGTCGACCTGGTCACCGCCGCCCGAGAGTCCATCAACACCGCCTTTGTCGACCTGACGCTGGAGATCGGGCCACGCCGGGTCCTCGAGGCCGCCGTCGCGGCGGGGATCCCGGAGGACACCCCGGGCCTGGAGCCGAACGCCGTGATTCCCCTGGGCACCGCGTCGGTGCGCAACATCGACATGGCGTCCGCGTACGCCACGTTCGCCGCACAGGGCGAGACAGCGCCGTGGTACGTGGTCCAGGAGGTGAGGGGCGCCAACGGTGGCACCAGGTACCAGGCGGACCCCGACCCGAGCCGGGCCTTCGACGAGGACGTGGTGGCAGACGTGAGCTATGCGCTGCAGCAGGTCGTGCAGGGTGGCAC
>JACCUZ010000058.1 GCA_013698395.1 Sporichthyaceae bacterium | reverse complement strand
GTCCTACCTGGACGAGGAGAACATCCCGCGCAGCTCGACCACGGAGACCTTCGCGGCGGTCCGCCTCGGTATTGAGACCCGCCGCTGGGCCGGCGTGCCGTTCTACCTGCGTACCGGCAAGCGGCTGCCTCGCCGCGTCACCGAGATCGGGGTGGTGTTCAAGAAGGCGCCGCACCTACCCTTCGCCGCCACCGACACCGAGGAGCTGGGCAACAACCAGCTTGTGGTTCGCGTGCAGCCCGACGAGGGCATCACGATGCGCTTCGGGTCGAAGGTGCCAGGCTCGTCGATGGAGGTCCGTGACGTGTCGATGGACTTCCTCTACGGCGAGGCGTTCACCGAGTCCTCCCCCGAGGCCTACGAGCGGCTGCTGCTCGACGTGCTCATCGGCGACGCCACCCTGTTCCCCCGCAACGAGGAGGTCGAGCTGTCCTGGGCAGTGATCGACCCGCTCGAGGAGTACTGGGAGGGCTCCAAGCCCGAGCTCTACCGCGCGGGCGAGTGGGGCCCGAAAGGCGTCGACGAGATGCTGGCTCGCGACGGCCGGGTCTGGCGGCGGCCATGAGACACACGCCATGAGACACAGGGACCTCTAGTGGCAACCATCCTCTGGGACACGCACGGCACCGAGATCGTGCGCACGCTCGCCTCGGAGCGGCGCGCTGCCGGTGCGCTGGCGTCCGGGTTGGCTTTGACGCTCGTCGTCGTCGTCGACGAGCAGCACGTCGAGGAGGCGCAGACAGCGGCAGCCACGGCTGCCGCGGCGCACCCGTGCCGGCTGATCGTCGTCGTGCGGCGCAAGCTCGAGGCCGACGACCGGCTCGACGCCGAGGTGCAGGTGGGTGGCCGCCTCGGTGCCAACGAGTCGGTGGTCATGCGCATGTACGGCCGGCTGACGTTGCACGCCGAGTCCGTGGTGCTGCCGCTGCTCGCCTCCGACGCGCCGGTCGTCACCTGGTGGCACGGAGCCGACACCCCCGACGTCTTGGCTAACGACGCCCTGGCCGTGCTGGCGTCGCGACGGATCACCGACACCTCGACGGCCGAGGCCCCGTTGTCGGCGCTGAAGCGGCGCGCAAAGGACTACGCGCCGGGAGACACCGATCTCGCGTGGACGCGGACGACGCCCTGGCGGGCCCTGCTGGCGTCGGCGTTCGACGACCTGATCGGCACACCGCGCTCAGCGGAGGTCCACGCCGAGCCGGACAACCCGAGTGCGGCACTGGTGGCTGGCTGGATCAGCGCCCGGCTCGGTGTACGGGTGCGACGGGTCGAGTCGCGAGGGCCGGGCATCACCGCGGTGGAGGTGGTCCTCGACGGCAAGGACGTGCTGCGCCTGGGCCGCCCCGACGGGTACCTCGCGACGCTCTCCCGCACCGGCATGTCCGACCGCCAGCTGCCGCTCAAGCGGCGGCCGCTCGGAGACCTGATCGCGGAGGAGCTGCGCCGCCTCGACGCCGACCAGCCCTACGCGGATGCGTTGTCCGCAGCGACCGGCGAGAAGGACCTCGACTCCCGGCCGGCCAAACGGGTCCACATCTGGAAGGACCCGATGCGCCCGGCCGCCCGCCGGACGACCCCGAAGGCCACGACTGCCAAGAAGCCCGCGGCCAAGACGTCGGCTCTGAAGAAATCTGCAGCAAAGAAGTCCGCACCCAAGAAGTCCGCAGCGAGGCGGAAGTCCTCGTGAGCACCCCGACGGTGCTCGTGCACCGGGACGAGCACGAGCTGGCCGCGGCTGTCGCCGCGCGGCTCATCACCCGCCTCGTGGACGTGCAGTCCGCGCGGGGTGCGGCATCGCTGGTGCTGACCGGAGGAGGGATTGCCCGGCTGACCCTGCAGGCGGTCAACGCCTCACCTGCGCGAGGCGCCGTGGACTGGCCGCGGCTGGACGTCTGGTTCGGCGACGAGCGGTTCCTCCCCTCGGGCGACGAGGAGCGCAACGAGACCCTCGCCGGGGGGGCCCTGCTGGACGCCGTGGCACTCGACCCAGCCCGGGTGCACCCGATGCCGGCGTCCGACGGGCCGGACAGGGACGATCCCGAGGCGGCAGCGTCGCGCTACGCCGATGAGCTGGGGCGAGCTGCTCGCCCCGAGGATCACGGCCCGGCGCCCGCGTTCGACGTATGCCTGCTCGGGGTGGGTCCCGACGGCCACATCGCGTCGCTGTTCCCCGGCATGCCGGCTCTCTACGACGACCGCCCCGTGGTGGCGGTGCGAGGCGCCCCGAAGCCGCCACCCACGCGCATCTCGCTCACCCTGCCGGTGATCCAGGGATCACGGGAGGTGTGGGCGGTGGTTGCCGGCGCGGACAAGGCGAAGGCGGTCACCATGGCGCTGTCCGGGGCGGGGCACACCCAGGTGCCCGCCGCTGGAGCCGCCGGCAAGGACCGCACGCTGTGGCTGCTCGAC
>JACCUZ010000042.1 GCA_013698395.1 Sporichthyaceae bacterium | reverse complement strand
GGCGGCGGACGACCACCAGGAGCTGACCCAGGCCGACCACACCCAGGCCCACCCACGTCCACGCGCCGAGGGTGGGCCAGGGGTCGCCCAGGACCGCGGCAGACGCCAGGAAGGCCGCCGTGACGATCACCCTCGTCGGCCGCTCCCAGACGGTCACGACACCGACCTCGCTCATGCCGCCGGCCACCGCGCGGGCGCGCGTGTACTCGTGCAGGAGCATGAGCGTCCCGCCGCCCGCGCAGACCACCGGGTGGGCGCCGGCCAGCCACAGCGCGACCAGGTAGAGCAGGTCGCTGACCCGGTCCGCGACGGAGTCCAGCACGTGGCCCCACCGCGTCACCCGACCGGTCATCAGAGCCACCGCGCCGTCGAGGCTGTCGAGCAGGCCCGAGGCGACGACAACCAGCGCCGCGGCCAGCAGCCAGCCAGGGCCGTCCCCGGAAGCGAGCCCGGCCGCGCCGGCGCTGACTAGGACACCAAGCAGCGTCAGCAGGTCCGGCGGTACCCGGGCCGTCGAGAGCGGGCGCGCGACGACGTACGCGCCAGTGAGCCACCTCCGCACCAGCGCATTGGCCCTCGGCTCGTAACCGCCGTGCAGGACCGCCCACGCGTCGAGGTAGGCGTCGCGGTCCATGAGTCGACCCGGGTCAGGGACGGTCGGGAAGACCGAGCAGCTGGTAGATCTCGCGCGTCGCCGTCGAGGTGTTCAGGGTGATGAAGTGCAAACCCGGCACGCCTTCGTCCAGCAGCCGTCGGCAGAGGTCGGTGGCCGCCTCGACACCGATGCGGCGCATCGCGTCCGGGTCGTCCTCGGCGGCGTGCAGCCGTGCGGCCAGGGCCGGGGGGAAGGCGGCGTTTGACAGCTTGGCGAAGCGCTCGATCTGCCGAACGTTGGTGGCCGGCATGATCCCCGGGATGATCGGCACGTTGCAGCCGGTTGCCGCCACGCGGTCCCGCAGCCGCAGGTAGTCGGCGGCGTCGAAGAACATCTGGGTGATGGCGTAGTCGGCGCCGGCCCGGCACTTCTGCACGAAGTAGTGCGTGTCGGTCTCCCAGTCGGTCGACCGCGGGTGGCGCTCGGGGAAGGCCGCCACGCCGACGCAGAAGTCACCGGAGTCCTTGAGCAGGCGCACCAGGTCCTCGGCGTACGCCACGCCGTCGGGGTGGCGCACCCACTCCGCGGTCGGGTCGCCTGGGGGGTCACCGCGCAACGCAAGGACGTTGCGCACGCCGGCGGCAGCGTACTGCCCGATGATGTGGCGCAGCTCGGGCACCGAGTGGTCGACTGCGGTGAAGTGCCCGACGGGCATCAGGGTCGTGTTGCGGGCGAGGCGCTCGGTCATCGCGACGGTCCGTTCCCGCGTCGAGCCGCCGGCGCCGTAGGTCACCGAGACAAACGTGGGGCGCAAGGCCTCGAGCCGGCGCAGCACCGTCCAGAGCTTGCGCTCGGCCTCGTCGGTCTTCGGGGGGAAGAACTCGAAGGAGTACGACCGCCGGCCCGACGCCAACAGCTCACGGATCGAGGGCGACCGGCCGGGCATGACGCTCTCCCGCGACCACGGGTCCCTGACGCGCTGAGTCACCCCACGAGGCTACGGCAGAGGACGGCTGCGCCTAGGCTCCGGCAGTGTGACCTTGCCCGTCGAGCCGGTGGACGTCGAAGGCCTCCGCACCCGCGTCCACAAGGCCCTCGACGACCTGCTGGCCCGCCAGGCCGATGTGCTCGAGTCGGCAAGTGAGGACCTCGTCCCGCTGATGGACGCGGTGAGCGACCTGCTGCGCGGTGGCAAGCGGCTGCGCGCTGCGTTCTGCTACTGGGGGTGGCGGGGCGCCGGCGGCGACGACTGCGACGGCATCGTGTCCGTGGCAGCCGCGCTCGAGCTCTTCCAGGCGGCCGCTCTCATCCACGACGACGTCATGGACGATAGCGACACCCGGCGCGGGCGGCCCGCCGTGCACCGGCGGTTCGCGAGCCTGCACCGCGGCAACGGCTGGCTGGGCCCACCGGAGGACTTCGGGCTGGCGGGCGCCATCCTCGCGGGTGACCTCTGTCTGTCCTGGTGCGACGAGCTGTACGCCGGCGCCGACCTGCCGCCCGACCGGCTGGCTGCGGGCCGCGCGGTGTTCGACCGGATGCGCACCGAGCTGATGTGCGGGCAGTACCTGGACATGCTCGAGCAGGTGCTCGCCTCGACGTCGGTGGAACGGGCCCGGCTCGTCATCCTGTTCAAGAGCGCGAAGTACAGCGTCCAGCAACCGTTGCTGCTCGGGGGGACACTCGCCGGCGCCCCGGCCGGCCTCCTGTCGACGTACGACGTCTACGGCCGTGCCCTCGGCGAGGCGTTCCAGCTCCGCGACGACGTGCTCGGGGTGTTCGGCGACCCGACCGCTACCGGTAAGCCGGCCGGTGACGACCTGCGTGAGGGCAAGCGCACCGTGCTCGTCGCGGTCACCCTCGAGAGGTGCTCCCCGGCGTCCGCGTCGATGCTGCGCCGCGACCTGGGCGACCGGCACCTCGACGCCGAGGGGGTGGCCCGGTTGCGCGAGGTCATCGCGGGCAGTGGGGCGCTCGACGTGGTCGAGTCGATGATCAGCGAGCAGTCGGAACGGGCGATTTCTGCCCTGGAGCCGGTGAGCGAGCCGGCTCGGTCGGTTCTGGAACGTCTCGTGGTGGCCGCCACGTCGCGCACCCAGTGATGCGTCGCGTCCGCGGTCCTACCGACCACGTGGTCGTCGTCGGCGCCGGGCTCGCCGGGCTCTCGGCCGCACTGCGGCTCGCGGGCGCCGGCCGGCGCGTGACGGTCATCGAGCGCGAGGACGTGCCGGGTGGTCGGGCCGGCCTGCTGACCGACGGTGGCTACTCGTTCGACACCGGCCCGACGGTGCTGACGATGCCGGACCTGATCGCCGACGCGTTCGACAGCGTGGGCGAGTCGATGGACGACTGGCTGACGCTGGACCCGGTCCTTCCCCTTTACCGCGCGCGCTTCGCCGACGGCTCGTCGCTGGACGTGCACTCCTCGGTCGACGCGATGGCCTCCGAGGTGGCCCGCGTGTGCGGCCCGCAGGAGGCCGACGGCTACCGGCGGTTCGTGCGGTTCGTCTCCGAGCTCTACCGCCTCGAGATGCGCGACTTCATCGACCGCAACATCGACTCGCCGCTTTCCCTGCTGCGCCCGTCGCTCGCGCGGCTCGCGGCCATCGGCGGCTTCCGCCGGCTCGCGCCCAAGATCGGTCAGTTCCTCAAGGACGACCGCACGCAGCGGGTGTTCTCCTTCCAGGCCATGTACGCCGGGCTGTCGCCCTACGACGCACTCGCCATCTACGCCGTGATCGGCTACATGGACTCGGTCGCGGGCGTCTACTTCCCGCGCGGCGGGATGCACGCCGTGCCGCGGGCGTTTGCGGGCGCCGCCGAGAAGCACGGCGTGGTGCTGCGTCTCGGCGAGACGGTGGACCGGGTCGAGATGCGCGGTGGCCGAGCGGTCGCGGTAGTGACGTCGGCCGGGGACCGGGTTGCGTGCGACACGGTGGTGCTCAACCCCGACCTGCCGGTGGCCCGGCGGCTGGTGGGCCGGCCCGTGCGCCGGCGGCTGCGGTACTCGCCGTCGTGCTTCCTCTTGCTGGCCGGCTCGACCCTGCCGTCCGACACCCACCACACCATCTCGTTCGGCCACGCGTGGAAGGAGGTCTTCGACGAGATTCTGGGCGGGCGCCTGATGAGTGACCCCTCCTTCCTCGTGTCGTCGCCGACGGCGTCGGACCCCTCGCTCGCGCCCCCGGGTCGCTCGTCGTACTACGTCTTGTTCCCGACCCCGAACCTGGACGCGCCCTTGGACTGGCGCGTCGAGGGGCCGCGCTACCTCGACCGGGTGCTCGCGACGGTCGAGGAGCGTGGCTGGACCGGCTTCGGCGACGCGATGGAGGTGGTCCACACGACCACGCCGCTGGACTGGGCGGCGCGCGGGATGGAGCGCGGTACGCCGTTCGCGGCGGCGCACACGTTCGGCCAGACCGGGCCGTTCCGTCCGCGCAACCTGCTCGGCGAGAACGTGGTGTTCGCCGGGTCCGGCACGCAGCCGGGCGTCGGCGTACCGATGGTCCTGCTGTCCGGCCGGTTGGCCGCCGAACGCATCCTCGGTCCCGACCCCACGTACCGCTCCCGCGCCTGGCTCTGACCGTGCCTCCCCCAGCCGAGCGCCCCCCAGCCGAGCGCCCCCCGCCCCAGCCAGCCCCGCCCCAGCCACCCCGCCCTCGCGCGCTGACCCGGGGACACAAGTGGGGCACCCGAGCATGCTGAGGCCGGGTTCGTTGCTCCTCAGCCCCAGGCGCACCGTTGGTGTCCGGGGATCAGAGGGTGGCGTAGACGCCCGCGACCTGAGCGACCACCTCGTCCAGCCGGGACAGCACGTCCTCGTAGGTGAACCGGAGCAGGACATATCCGCCCGCGGCCAGGGCATTGGCCCGGCGGCGATCCGCCCGGTACTCCGCGCGCGCGGAGTGGAACTCGAACCCGTCGACCTCCACCACCAGCCGCGCCCCGACCAGGAAGTCCACCCGACCGACGCCGGGGATCCACGCCTGCGGCACTACGGGCAGCCCGGCCTGCCGCAATGCCAGCCGGACCACGGTTTCGATCACCGACCCGGACCGGCGGTCGGCGGCGTTGAGGGCGATCCTCGCCTGCACCGAGCCCGGCCCACGGAGCCGTCGAGTCAGTTGCGCGGCGGTCACGGCACCAGTACGCAGCGCGCTGTCGATGACCACGACGGCCGGGACGAGCGGGAGACAGCGCAACAGGGTGATCAGCGCCGGCAGCAACGGGACCCAGGGAGCCTGATCCTTGCAGTCATGGCGGTGCAGGACCGCGAGAGGCGACTTGCCCGACCGGTTCCGTGGCACGGCGACGTGCGGTCGCTCGGGCGGGTGGAGGAGGAGCAGCCCGTGCCGCTTCGCCACGGAGCAGCAGGTCAGACGGCCGCGCAGCCGGGCCGCGGTGACCAGGTCGGTGGGCGCGTCGGGGAGCGCGTAGGTGCCCTCCCCGACCCGGAGCACCCGGCCCTTGCGCACCACGCCCCGCAGCTGTCCGTCTCGGACACCGTCTGCCGTCAGCTGGGTCCACGACGCAGCGCCGCCGCGGCCTTCAAGCGCTCGAACCGGGTCCATGCCACGAGCGTCGGGCTCCGCGGCTCCCATCGGCGGCGCGCGGGCGGGATCTGTGGACAGCCAGGCGGATGTGGACAGCCACCTCGGCGCTGGCCCCCGGACCGGCGCCGACCCCGGGACACAACCGGGACGGCAGACCGCTCCTGTGACTGCCGGACCGCCACATCAGCCTCCCCAGCCCCAGTTGTGTCCGGGGACCAGATCGGCCAGCGCCAGGGCCAGCCGGGGCAACCGAGGAGCAACCGGTGAGCGGACGCGAGCTGGACGCGGCGGGCATCTCCGAGCCGGCGCTGCGGAGCGCGTACGAGCAGTGTCGGCGCCTCAACGCAGCCCACGGCAGGACCTACTACCTGGCCACGCTGCTGCTCCCACCCGCCAAGCGGCCCTACGTACACGCGCTGTACGGCTTCGCCCGCTACGCCGACGAGCTCGTCGACGATCTCGTTGCCCCTGACCCCGACGCCTTGGTCCGCTGGGGCGAGCAGTTCCTCGCCGACCTCGACCGGACCATAGGCCACCAGAGCGCCGACCCGATCAGCCGCGCGGCCATCCACACCGCACGGACCTGGGACATCCCACGCGACAGCTTCGAGGCGTTCCTCGCCAGCATGCGGATGGACATCGCCGTCACCGGCTATGCCACGTACGCCGAACTCCAGCAGTACATGTACGGCAGCGCCGCCGTGATCGGCGTACAGATGGTCCCGATTCTGGAGCCGGTCGACCCGAGCGCCATGACCTACGCCCGCAGACTCGGCGAGGCGTTCCAGCTGTCCAACTTCATCCGCGACGTGGCCGAGGACCTGAGACGCGGCCGGGTCTACCTGCCCCAGGAGGACCTCGACGCGTTCGGCGTCACGCGGGCCGACCTGCGGCCGGGCCCGACGCCCGCGAACGTGGTCGACCTGCTGCAGTTCGAGATCGCCCGCACCCGTGAGCTGTACGCGGAGGCAGCGCCCGGCATCGACCTGCTGCACCCCTCCAGCCGCGAGTGCATCCGCACCGCGTTCGTCCTCTACCGCGGCATCCTCGACGCCGTCGAGACCGCGGACTACCAGATCCTCGGTCGCCGCGTCGGCGTGCCACTCCCGCGCCGGCTGCAGGTCGCCGTCCCGGCGCTGGTCAGGGCTCGACTCGCGAGGGCCTGAGCCGCCTCCCCCACCACACCCACCACGCGGTCGTCTGCACGACGAGGGAGAACCCGAACAGCAGGTCCTCGACCGGTGCGAACACCATCCGGGGACCGAGGATCGCCGTCTCCGCGTAGGTCACGATGTCGCGCCCGGTGAGCCACCCGTTGGTGAGCAGCTGGAAGAAGATCACGATGGCGTACGAGGTCCAGAACACGCGCCGGGTAACCACCCGCGTCCGCAGCACCAGGACATCAAGACCCAGAGCCGCCACCACTGCAACCACCGAGACCGCGGTGTAGCTCACTCGTCACCGCCCGGCCAGCCCGTGGCCCGGCGTACCGCCTCGAACGACAACAGCGCGCACGTCGGAATCACCACGAAGAACAGCAGCTCCTCGGCAGGGAGGTGACCCGGCAGCAGCACGCCCGACGTCTGCGCGGGGTCGAACTCCCAGTGCCCCGCTGCGATCGCGTAGAGGTCCCACAGCACGAACACCGGCACGACCGACAGCAGCGTCAACAACAGCCGGCGCCCCTGCCGATAGACCCGCACGCCCAGCCACACCTCGAGCGGCAATGTGCCGACCAGACAGAACGCCAGCATGGCGAGGTAGGCCAGATGGCGCACTGCGGGCCTAGAAGTTCAGGGCCTGCGCGCGCCGCTTGACCTCGGTGCCGCGGTTGTCCACGAGCGCCTGCACGGGAGAGCCCGGCAGCGAGTTGTCCGGCGTGTACAGCCAGGTCAGCACCTCGTCGTCCTCGTACTTCGCATCCGCCAGCAACGTCAGCACGCCGGGCAGTCCCTTGAGCACCCTGCCGTCCTGCACGAATTCCGCGGGGACCATCAGCGCGTTGTTCTTCCCCCGACGTACGGCGAGCAGCTGGCGTTCGGCGACCAGCTGACGGGCCCGCGACGGGGACACATTCAGCCGCTGAGCCACCTCGGGCAGTGTCAGCCACGACTCGACGAGGTGCTCAGTCACGCCGGCAAGCGTGTCACAGCGCGCAGTCCTTGACGGCGACAGTCGGGTCGGCGAGCAGCGCCCCGTCGACGGCACCCGAGCGCTGCATCAAGCGGCGCGCCTGCACCAGATCGCGTGGCCGGTCGACCGTCACAGCCGAGACGAGCCGATTACCAGCGAGCCAGAAGGCAGCCCAGCGTTCGCCGTCCTCCCGCCACACGATGTGGTCGCCGGCCGGGTGGTGCCCGGCGTACTGCAGCATCCGGCCCCATTGCTCGGACCAGAAATACGGGACTGGGTCCCACACGTCTGCGGCGCCCAGGCAGTTGGCCGCGACGGCAGTCGGGCCGTGCAGCGCGTTGTCCCAGTGCTCGACGAGCATCCTCGTGCCGTAGCGATGAGATGGCCACGAGGCGCAGTCGCCCACCGCGAACACGTCCGGCCGCGACGTACGTAGTTGCGCGTCGACGGCAACCGCTCCCTCTGGCGTCAGTTCCACACCGTCGACAACGGTCGGCGTGGCACCCACTGCGACCAGCACCAGGTCGGCGGCGATCCGCCCGCCACCGACGACGGTTACCGCGTCGTTCTGCACCTTGGACACGCGCGCGCACAACCGAAGATCGACGCCCGACCACCAGGGGAGCATCCGGTGCCCGACATCGCTCGGTAGCGCCCCCGCGAGCGGTGCCTCCAACCCCTCCACGACGGTGACCGCAGTTCCGACAGCGGCGGCTGCGGTCGCCACCTCGGCGCCGATCCACCCCGCACCGACGATGACCAGGCGGGCACCCGGTCGTATGGCCGCGCGCAACTCCAGGGCGTCGGCGCGGGTCCGCAGCGTCAGCGCGTGATCCGCCCCGGGCAGGCGTCGCGGCTGCGCACCTGTGGCGAGCACCAGCCGGTCGAACGGCAGCTCGCCGCGGTCGGTGGTCAGCACGTGGTCGCCAACACCGAGGGCGCGCGTCGACAGGCGCAGGTCGACGTCGAGCGCGGGCCAGTCGGCCTCCAGGGTCGTACTGTCCGTCTCGCCCCTCAGGAGTTGCTTGGACAACGGTGGCCGGTCGTAGGGCGGCTCGGCCTCGGCGCCGACCAGAACGAGCTGCCCGACGTACCCCCGGCTTCTCAGCGCCACGACCGTCTGGAGCCCGGCGAGGCCGGCGCCGGCGACGACGATCACGGCCCCAGCCTCGCAGGCGGAGTCGGCCGTGGCTCCGAGACACATCCGGGGCTCTTGCGGCGGGAGAGGCGCCGCGCCCTGTCACACCGGCCACATCCCTCCCGGTTGTGTCCCCCAGTCAGCGGGAGACCTCGGCAGTCGGCGGTCTGGGCAGCCGGAGGGCGGGCCAGCTCCTAGGCGAGCCCAAATGACACCGATGTAGTACCACGATCGGGTAACAAATGCCCCACAGGTAACATCTGTCACTTCAGCCACGGCAGTATCGGCCACCGCACGACCGGTGACCCCCTTCCCCGACCGTGAGGACCCCTCAGGCATGTCGACTGCCGTCTCCACTGCACGTCCACGCCACCACAGCCCAGGCGCCCCGGACCGGGCGCCGCAGTCAACCCAACGGCCAGCGCGTCCCCGGCCGCAGTCAACCCAACGGCCACTACGCCAGCCGGTCGGCCGGCGTACCACCGTGCTCCGGCTGGCTCGCAACATCGGGGTGCCGCTGCTGCTCGCCGCGCTCGTCACGGCCGGCTCACCCGGCTGGGGGCTGTACCGGATCGAGCGCGGCGACACGCTGTCCGCCATCGCCGCGCGTTACGACACCACCGTGGCGCGGCTGGTGCAGGTCAACCGGCTGCCGGGCAACGGCAACCTGATCATCGCGGGCCAGACGCTCCAGGTCCCCGGCGCGGGCGGCGCGGGCGGCACGGGCCGTACGACCAGCGGCCGGTCCCACCGCGTCAGCACTGGCGACACCCTGTCGGGGATCGCCGCGCGCTACGGCGTCTCCCAGACCGCGCTCAAGCGGGCCAACGGCATCGGCAGCAACAACGTGGTCATGCTCGGCGCCACCCTCCGCATCCCAGGCCCTGCCGCCAAGAATGGCGGCAGCGCTACAGGCGGCGCAGCCAACACCTTCGCCGGCCGCACCTACTCC
>JACCUZ010000030.1 GCA_013698395.1 Sporichthyaceae bacterium | reverse complement strand
CCCGGAGGTGGGCTCCGTCGGGCTGACCGAGGCCGACGCGCGGGACATGGGCCTTTCCGTGCGGGTCGGTATGGCGCAGGTGTCGTCGTCGGCACGTGGCTGGATCCACGGACCGGGCGGGGTCGGGGTCATCAAGCTGGTCGAGGACGCCGACGCAGGCGTCCTGGTCGGTGCGACGTCGTGCGGCCCGTGGGGCGGGGAGGTGCTCTCGATGCTGACGCTGGCCGTGCACGCTCGGGTGCCGGTGTCGTCGCTGCGGACGATGATCTACGCGTACCCGACGTTCCATCGGGGTGTGTTGGACGCGCTCGCCGACCTCGAGGCTTAGGCGGCGCGCGCGACGCGGCCCCGCCCGGCCCCCCGCGCCCGGCCCCGCGTACCCAAAACACGGTGAAACGACCGGCAGCCAGCGTGGCGGCAGCGGCCGGAAGGGTCATTCACCGTGATCCGGGCCCGCCGGCGGCGGCGAAAGCCACCGAGCGCGTCGCCGTCGTCACTGAGCGCAAGATCACTAGTCCAATGGGGCTATGGCGCTCCCAGCGGGTCCGTCGCAGTGTGAAGGCGACGTCGTTCCCCCCTTGAACGGAGTGGTTGTCATGGGTCGTCGGGCTCTCGCGGTTGTCATGGTCGTCGCTCTGCCACTGATGGTCATCGGCGCTAGTCCGGCACAAGCAAAACCGTTCGAGAAGGGCCACTTCGAGGACTCGTTTGGCTACAACGACACCTTCTGTGGGCTTGCGGTGCATGTCGAGACCACGTTCAGCGGGAGCTTCGTGACGCGTACGGTGCGCGACTCCGGCGGGCAGGCGTTCCTCGGCCACAGCAACGTCAAGTTCACCGATGTGATCACCCTCAACGACGACGACCCGGCCACCACCGAATTCGTGGTGGCAGAGGGCATCTTCGCCTTCCACGAGCAGCGCGCCACCCTCGTCGGCGGCACGGTCTGGGAGTTCGAGGCCATCGAGGCGGGCACGTTCACACTGAGCGACTCCGAGGGCAACGCACTGATCCGCGAACGGGGTGTGGCCAAGTTCACGATCGTATTCGACACCCTCGGCGACAGCATGCCCGGTGGCGTCCTCATCTCCGAGGACGTGGTCCTGCACGGACCGCACTCCGACGCGATCTGCGACGTTCTGGTGGCCGAGCTGACTCCGACCCCGTAGCCAGCCGAGGCCCTCGGCGGGTATTACCTCGTCGAGGCGCGAGACCTGGACCAGGCGCTGGCCATCGGCCGGCTCTGCCCAGCACCCTACGGCGGGGTCGAGGTGCGCCGGGTCAGGGACACGTCCGGCGGGGACCGACCTTCTCGCTACGAGCCGCCGCTCCAAGTCGGGTGATCGGCCCCTCATCGTCGAGATCGCGTCAGTGCGGGAGCGGATCCGTGCTATTCCAGAGCTCCAGAGTCGGGGTGTCGCGTTCCCAGCCCAGCATCGAGATCGAGGCTGTTGAGAGTTCCAAGTGGGCGCCGGCCGTGGCTGCCAGACCGATCCAGCGAGCACCCAGGACGCGGCTGAAGTGGCCGTGTGAGAAGGCGAGAACCGGCCCGTCGACGGCTGTTCTCCGCATTGCCATCCCTTCCGTTTCGTCACGGCCGCCACCCGAGTAATCGGAAGGTAGTCCGTCCGAGAACGGCGTAAAGAGAGTGCGGCTGGGCGCTCGCTCTGGCCAAGATCTTCTGTTTGGCGAAATCAGATTTTGGGAACGCGCTCGGCGCCGGTCCGACCGGACCGGCGCCCGTTCATGTGGTGGTCGACCCATGAAGCCTGGCCACCCCGCCGGAGGTTGCCATGGCCCGACCCGCTGTCCGCCGCGTACCCGTCGCCCGCCGCGTACTCGCCGCTTTGAGCGCGGCCACTCTCTCGCTAGCCGGTCTCCTGCTCCCTGCGCTCGCGCCGTCATCGGTGGCTTCGATCGCCGCGGTGTCCGCGGTGTCGAGTGACACGTCTGCGGCATCCACTGGAACCCTGCGGGTGGTCGACGGCCGCTACCTGGTCGCCCTGGCCGGCGTTCAAGCCTCCGACGGGACGTTCATCACCGCTGGCGCCATGACGGCCGTCCAGTCGCTCATCGCGTCGGCCGGGGGAAGCGTCGTGGCGGACATGTCCCGCCAGATCGGGGTGATCGTGGCGGCATCGGCGAACCCGTCGTTCGCCACCATCGTCGGCGCCTCGTCTCTGGTCACGTCGGTCGGCAACGACTTCGGCGTCAAAGCGTTCGAGCCAGGCCCTGCTCCCGAACCAGCTGACGATCCGCTCGAAGCACCGCAGTGGGACATGCAGCAGATCCGGACCGACGAGGCCCATGACATTCAAGGCGGTAAGCGAGCGGTCGACGTCGGCGTGCTCGACAGCGGCATTGACGGCCGGCATCCCGACTTCACCAAGGTCGTGGATGGCTCCAACGTCGACTGCAGTCGGGGCCGGGACTCACTCGCTGTGCTTCCTGCCGGTGTGGCCGTCGGCGTTCCTGACCCTTGCACCGACAACCAGTTCCACGGGACCCATGTCGCCGGCACGATCGGAGCACGGGCCAACGGGATCGGGATCGTCGGGGTAGCGCCCAACGTCACCCTGGTGCCGGTCAAGGTCTGCGACACGACGGGGTACTGCTACGCCAGCCCAGTCGTGGACGGCATCACCTACGCCGGTGACCAGAAGTTCGACGTGATCAACATGAGCTTTTTTGTGGACGACAACGAGTTCCAGGAGTCGACGGAATTCAAGTGCGCCTCCGACCCGGTGCAGCGCACCTTCCGGCACGCAGTGGAGCGGGCCATCTCCTACGCGCGGAGCCAGGGCGTGACCCCGGTTGCGGCCCTCGGTAACTCTGACCAGGACCTCGCGCACCCGGTGGACGACGCAGGTCAGCCGATCAGCAACGAGTGCGAGGTCGTACCGGCCGAGACCCAAGGTGTTGTCGGGACCATGGCTCTCGGGGCTCGCAGCGAGAAGGCTGGCTACTCCAACTACGGCGTCGGCATGACCGACGTCGCCGCCCCAGGCGGGAACGGGACCACCGGTGACTGCCGGAGAACGATTCTGTCCACCTTCCCCGGCGGCGGCTACATCTGCATCCAGGGCACGTCGATGGCGTCGCCGCTCGCGGCGGGTGTCGCCGCACTCATCGTCAGCCAGTACGGTCGACTCGGCTCGGACGGGGACGTGAAGCTGCCGCCACAGACGGTGGAGAGCTACCTGCAGTCCACTAC
>JACCUZ010000411.1 GCA_013698395.1 Sporichthyaceae bacterium | reverse complement strand
GGTCGGCGAAGTACTGCATGGCCGATACGCGCCGGGCGTCGTCGCCGGCTTCGACAGCCCAGCCGACGGCGTGCTCGTACAGCTCGCGTGCCCGGGCGGTTTCGCCAAGCTTGCCGTACAACTGGGCCAGAGTGTTGGCCACATCCGACATGCCGCTCAAGTCCCCAAGACGCTGGTACATCGCCAACGCCTCCTCCATTCGGATACGCGGCAACCCAGCGTCGGGGTTCGCGGAGTGAGAGTTCTGCAGCTCGAGTGCGTGCAGGGTGGCCGCCTTCTCCGGACTGTCACCGTCGGGGGCAACCTCGATCGCGCGCTCGCACCAGCGTCGACGCTGATGCACGCGCCCGTTCGCCGTCCAGTACCACCACAGGTTGGCCACCAGACGCAACCCCAGGGCGGCGCGGTCGGGCGGCGGGGGCGGGCCGCCGGGCCGCAGTGCCCAGTCGAGCGCAGCCTCCAGGTCGTCGGCGACAGCGGACAATCGTTCAGCGGCGATCAGCTGCCGCGGCGAGTGAAGCAGCGGAGCCACGGTCTCCGCCAGCTGGAGGAAGTAACGAGCGTGTCGCTCCTGCGTCTCGTCGAGCTCACCGCTCTCGGCGAGACGCTCACGCGCGTACGTGTGCACGGTCTGGAGCAGGCTGACCTGCGGCTCGTTGTCAAGGCCGTCTACCACCTGCACGAGGGAGGCGTCAGCGAGCTCGGCGACCGCGTCCAGCGGGTCCAGATCCGGACTGCACACCGCCTGAACGGCGTCCAGGTCGGCCGGACCCGCAAACGCGCCGAGGCGGCGGAAGACGCTCTGCAAGTCGGGCGCCAGCAGGTCATGGCTCCAGGCGATCGTGTCGCGCAGGGTGCGGTGCCTCTCCGGTCGGTCGGCAGCTAACGGTGACCCCCCGGTGGCGTCCAGCCGGGCCAACAACGCTGCGGGGGACAGCAGTCGGCTCCGGGCAGCCGCAAGCTCGATCGCCAAGGGCAGGCCGTCCAACCTCCGGCAGATGGCGGCGACCGGACCCGCCGATGCGTCGTCCAGCACGAACGAGGACCGCACCATCTGTGCATGCAGGCAGAACAGCTGTACGGCGGCGGACGTGTCATTCTCCTCGTCTGGTTGCAGGGAGAGCGGTGGTACCGCCAGGTCGTACTCAGCCCTCAGGTGCAGGGGCCGTCTCGACGTCGCCAGGACGGTGACCCCCTCGGCAGCGCCGAGCAGGTCGGCAACCACGCCGTCCGCGCCGGGGATCTGCTCGAGATTGTCGAGCACGAGTAGCAGGCGCTGGCGCACGACCTGCGCTATCAGCTGGTCCCGGCTACGGGAGGCACCCGGTTGCAGGAGCACGTCGGCGAGGCCGGTCCACATGGCCTCAGCCGAACTCGCACCCGACAGAGAGATGAAGTGCACGCCGTCGGGGAAGGCGTCGCCGACCGCCGACGCGGCCGCAACGGAGAGCCGGGTCTTGCCCGAACCGCCCGGCCCGGTAAGGGTCACCAGCCGCGTATCGGGCGCGCTCAACAGCGCCACGACCCGGCTCAGCTCTTGGTCCCGCCCCAAGAGCGGAGTGGGTTGTAGCGGGAGACCGGCCGCGGTGCCCAGGCTGCGCAGCGGTGGGAACTCGTCGTCCGTCCCCTCAGCGGTCAACTGGAACAGATGCTCCGGGACGGCCAAGTCCTTCAGCTGGTGCTCGCCCAAGTCGTCCAGCTTGGCCCCGTCAGGTAGCGCACCGGCGATCAGCCGGCCAGTGGCATCGGTCAGCACCACCTGACCGCCGTGCGCCACACCTGCGACGCGGGCGGCGCGGTGCACATCCATGCCCACGTAGCCGTCGCCATGCGCCAGTGGTTCGCCGGTATGCAGCCCCATCCGCACGCGCACCCGCTCGTCGCCCGGCCACTCATGTGTCAGCAGACTCCGCTGGGCTTCCAGCGCAGCCGCTGCCGCGTCGCGGGCGCGCTCGTACACGACGAAGAAGCTGTCCCCCTCGGTGCCCATCTCGTGGCCACCCGAGCGGTTCCACGCCTGCCGCAGGATCGACCGCTGGCCGTCCAGCGCCTCGGCGTATCGGTCACCCAACCGAGACAGCAGGACGGTCGAACCTTCGATGTCGGAGAACAACATCGTCACCGTGCCCGAAGGTGGACCTGTCATCCCCACATGATCTACCTGTACATCCCCGACCAGCAAGGGCCGCGCACCGTCACTGCGGGCTACCGCTAGTCCTGGTCGGTAGGCGTTTCGAGCGAACGGACCCGAGCGCAGAGCGCCTTGGAGAGTGCGCGCGACCTCGGGCTTGTCCATCAGTGGCGCGAAGGCGAGCGCCGACAACCGAAAGG
>JACCUZ010000471.1 GCA_013698395.1 Sporichthyaceae bacterium | reverse complement strand
CCCGGCTGCCGCCCGGGCGGTCGCCCAAGGTGCCTCCCGCGCCGCGGGTGAACGCACCCGGCGCCGGCCCACGACGCCCCTCCTGCAAGGTACCCAGGCACCGCCGTCGCAGAGCCCCCCCGACCTTCCCGGATGGGAGGGCAAGGTCGCGGCGGCACTGGCGTTCCTCCGGCGGCGGTTGACCGGTGACGTCGAGATCGACGAGTTCGGCTTCGACGCCGAGCTCACCGAGCATGTGCTGATGGCGTTGGTCCGGCCGCTCTACGAGCGGTACTTCCGGGTGGAGCTGCGCGGAATCGAGAACGTTCCGTCCCAGGGTGGGGCGCTGGTGGTCGCCAACCATTCCGGCACCATCCCGCTCGACTCGGTGATGACGCAGGTGGCCCTCCTCGACCACCATCCCGCGCGTCGTCACCTGCGGATGCTCGCGGCCGACCTGGTGTTCCAGACGCCGGTGGTGAGCGAGCTGGCACGCAAGTCCGGCACCACCTTGGCCTGCAACGCCGATGCCGAACGGCTGCTGACCAAGGGCGAGCTCGTCGGAGTCTGGCCAGAGGGCTTCAAGGGCATCGGCAAGCCGTTCGCCGAGCGGTACAAGCTGCAGCGCTTCGGCCGCGGCGGGTTCGTGTCAGCTGCGCTGCGGACCGGGGCGCCGATCGTGCCCTGCTCGATCGTGGGAGCGGAGGAGATCTACCCCATCATCGGGAACCTGCGGACGCTCGCCCGGCTGCTCGGCCTGCCCTACCTCCCGATCACACCGACCTTCCCCCTGTTAGGGCCGTTGGGGCTGGTGCCGCTCCCGAGCAAGTGGATCATCGAGTTCGGCGAACCGATCGTGACCCAGGACTACCCGTTGGGGGCTGCGGACGACCCGATGCTGGTGTTCAACCTCACCGACCAGGTCCGCGAGACGATCCAGCACACGCTCTACCGGCTGCTGATGGCCCGCCGGTCCATCTTCTTCTGAAGCTGACGCCGACCGCCTCGCGCGCGTTGACCACGTATTGGCTCTTCTGCGGTTTGTGTGGGTGCGGCGCGTGCCGTGAGATGCGACACGCCGCTTCCTGTCTAGGTTTCTGAGTCGACCAAGACACCAGGAACTTTGGGACGGTGAGCGGCGTGCGCCACGCCAGCCTATGGAAGGGCCTGCTCAGGGTCGAGCAGGGCGTGTTGGAGCGAATGGAGTACGACTCGGAAACCGACACGTTGATCTTCGACGTGCGGCTGGACCGCCGGGCGGGTGTGCGCTGCGGGCGGTGCCGGTCACCGGCGGTGGGCTATGACCAGGGCAGGGCGCGGCCGCGGTGCTGGCGGGGGCTGGATGTGGTGAGCACCCGGGTGCTGCTGCGCGCGAGGGTCCCGCGGGTGCGCTGCCCGGAGCACGGGGTGACCGCCGCGGCGGTGCCGTGGGCCCGGCACGGGTCCCGGTTCACCCGGGCCTTCGAGGACACCCTGGCCTGGTTGGCGACCCGGGCGGCGAAGACGACCATCGCGGCGCTGATGCGCACCTCGTGGCGCTCGGTGGGGCAGGCCGTCACCCGGGTGGTCGCCGAGCTCGACGCGGCCGGCGCGGAGGGTGACCGGCTGGTCGGGCTGAGCCGGATCGGCATCGACGAGGTGTCTTACCGGCGGGGGCACAAGTACCTGACCGTGGTGGTCGACCACGACACCGGTCGGCTGGTCTTCGCCGGTGACGGGCGCACCAAGAAAACGCTGGGCGAGTTCTTCAACGCCTTGGGCGAGAAGGGATGCGCGAATCTGGAGCTGGTGTCCTGCGACGGCGCGGACTGGATCGCCGAGCTGGTCGGGCTGCGCGCCCCGCAGGCCCGGCTGTGCCTGGACCCCTTCCATGTCATCGCCACCGCCCAGCGCGCGCTAGACAAGATCCGCACTGGTGCCGCGCGGGAAGCCCGCCGCCGCGGGAACCAGGCCGCGTCCCGGGCGCTGTATCGGGCCCGGTTCGCGCTGTGGAAGAACCCCGACGACCACACCGACGCCCAAGCCGCCAAGCTGGCCTGGGTGGCGGCCGAGCACGACAAGGTGCACAAGGCGTGGCAGCTCAAAGAACACCTGCGGGCCGTCTTCGCCGCCGGTGGAGCAGAAGGCCTCGCCCTGCTCGACACCTGGTACCGGCTCGCCGAGACCAGCGGACTGCCCGCCTTCACCGACTACGCCCGCCGGCTACGCCGCTTCCGGAACGACATCGCCAACACCCTGCACGCCGGGCTGGCCAACGCCCGAGTCGAAGGCACCAACACCGTCATCCGGCTCCTCACCCGCGTCGCGTTCGGGTTCCACAGCCCCGAACCACTCATCGCACTGGCCAAGCTCCGGGTCGGCGGCTACCACCTCGCGCTACCCCGATGACCCACACAAACCGCAGGAGAGCCCCACGTATACATGGTCACGACACGCTTGGGCAGGCGTCTACGCCTGGCGCAGCGTGTGTTGACCACGCATACGTGGTCAACGCACGCTGCGCGGCCGCCGTCACTCCTCCGGGTACCGGAAGCCGTCCGGCTCTATCCCGAACTCGCGGCCCGCGTCGAGGAGCACGTCGAAGAGGTACTGCCCCGATGACCGCTCGCAGTGCACCAGGTAGGACCGCTGCCCGTCGAGATCGTCCCGTACGACGTCCGTCGCGAGCCTGGCCACGGAGCTGCGGAAGGCTGTCCCGTCGGGGGTGACCCGGTCCGACAGGTCGATCGCGCACACCTTGTTCAGGGTCTGCTCCGCCGCCACGCCGGAGATGCGCATCAACGCCCGGCCGTGGGTGAGGTCGACCACGCTGACGAACTCCTCGCCGTCAGCATCGGCGCTGGCTCGTGCGACGACGTCGCTCGCCGCCCCCGGCGCAGCGACGAGCAGCCACTCGCCCGGACCGGAGCCGACGACGAGCGTGCCGTGCTCGTCGCGGCCGGTGCGCCCGAACGGCACACCGAGGCGGTCGGCGACCGTCCCGTCCGCTGCCCCGCGCACCAGGACCTTCGCGAGCGGGCTGCGGTCACCGAGGCGCAGCGGCGCGTGGGAGCGCAACGCCGAGACCACCCAGCCGGAGTGCACCTGGACGGGCGCGGGTGGCCGGATCGGGCTCCGGGCGACCGGGCCGGTCTCAGACACGGAGCCGCCGCCCCTCCGGGTCGATATGGGCGAGGTGGGGCATCACGGTCGCCTGGATCCGGGCGCCGTCCGGCAGCTGCACCGTGACCAGCGAGCCCGGACCGGCGAGCTCGGCGAGGACGTAGCCGAGGCACACCGAGCGACCGAGCGTGGGCGACATCCGGCTGCTGGTGATGCGCCCGACGATCGTGTTCGCCCCGCGCACTATCTGGCAGGCCTCGGGAGGTACGACCGACCCGTCAACGGGTTGCAGGCCCACCAGCGTGTACGCCGAGCCCCGTTCGTGGGACCAGACCAGCTCCCGGCGACCGATGAAGTCGTCCTTGTCCAGCTTGACCAGCGCGTCCAGACCCGCGTCGAACGCCTTCGTGAGCCCGTCGGTGTCCTGGGCGACGATCAGGTGACCCTTCTCCAGACGCAGGATCCGCTGCGCCTCCACCCCGAAGGCGGCGGCGCCCAGGTCCCGACCCCGGTCGAGCAGCGCCTCCCACACATGCAGGCCGAAGGAGGCAGGCACGTGGATCTCGTAGCTCAGCTCGCCGGTGAACCCGATCCGCCACATGAAGCAGTCGTCGACGCCGGCGATCCGGCCGGCGCGAACCCGCATGTACGGGAACGCCTCGGCCGAGAGGTCGACCCCCTCGGTCAACCTGGCCAACAGCTCCCGCGACCGCGGGCCGGCGATGTTGATGCTCGCGTACGACGTGGTGAGCGGGGTGACGTGCACCTGCCACTCAGGACGCTCCGTCTGCAACCAGCCCTCGAGGTGCTCCCAGACCGCGGCGGCGCCGGAGGACGTGGTGGACATGAGGTAGCGATCCGGGCCGAGCCGCCCGGTGACGCCGTCGTCCATGACGACGCCGTCCTCGGCGCACATCACGCCGTACCGCACCGACCCGACCTCGAGCTTGGACCACTTGTTGACGTAGACGGCGTTCAGCAGCCTCGGCACGTCCGGGCCCCGCAGGTCCAGCTTCCCGAGCGGGGTCACGTCGATGATGCCGACACGTTCCCGCACGGTGCGTACCTCCGCCGCCGGGTCGCCGTAGTGATCCGGGCGGATCCACATCCCCGCAACCAGCGGCTGCGCCCCGTGCGCCTCGTGCCAGGCCTGCATCGGTGAGTACCGGACCGGCTGGAAGATGCGCCCGGCCAGCGCGCCGAGGGTGATAGGCGCGTACGGGGGCCGCCAGACGGTCGTTCCCAGCTCGGCGATGGTGCTACCGGTCGCCTCAGCGAGCACCGCGATGGTGTTGACGGTCTCGAGCTTGCCCTGGGACGGGCCCATGGTGGCCGTCGTGTAGCGCTTGACGAGCTCCGCGGAGTCGTACCCCTCCCGGGCGGCGCTGAGAATGTCCTTGGACGAGACGTCCTCCGAGAAGTCGACCATGCCGTGCGTCCGGCCTCGGAACAGTCCCGGGTGGGGGCGTCCCGTCAGCGGAGGTGGGAGGTCGGCAAGTGACGGCCCGCCGAAGCCGGCCCGGCCGGCGGCCGCGGCGCCGACCCCACGTCCGTGGGCGACGAGCTCCTCGGGAGTGCCGTCGCCGACGATGCCGCCTGCCGCCAGGACGCTGGCCGGCAGATCGTCGGTGGGGCGGAACCGCGCCGCGGCGGCGTCGAAGCGGGGTCGGTCGCCGGCCATGTTGAGCAGCGATGTGGGTGTGGTCCAGCCGATGGAGGTGACGAGCAGATCACAGTCGACCCGGCTCCCGTCGGCGAGCTCGACACCGGTCACCTCACGCTTTCCCAGCGCACGGTGGATGTCCTCGCCGCGCCGGGCATCGACGACGGCGGCCACCTCGACGCCCGCGCGCCGGAGATCGGCGACCGCGGCGTCACCCTCCGGGTTGGCCGACAGGACGACCGCCCTCGTGCCAGGGCGCACCGCGTAGAGGTTCACCAGGCGGCGGACGGCGGTGCCGAGCATCACCCCGGGCAGATCGTTGCCCGAGAAGACAAACGGGCGCTCGATCAACCCGGCCGCGACGACCAGAGTCTTGACCCGTGCCTTGACCAGCCGCTCCTGCACCTCGGGCAGACCACGCTGCAGGACGGAGACCCAGTTGTCGTCATAGCGCCCGGCCACGACTGAGTCGACGAGCACCTCGACTCCCGCCGCGGCGACGGCTGCCCGCAGCTCGCTCAGGAGCGCCAGCTCCTCGACGCCGCCCCACCGCAAGGAGCCGCCGAGCTCGTGCTCCTCCTCCACCAGCATCACGCGCGCACCGGCCTGGGCGGCGGCGAGGGCAGCGCCCATACCGGCGGGGCCGCCACCGGCCACGAGCACGTCGGGGTGGGCGTACCGCTTGTCGTAGTAGCCATGGACCGAGTCGCCCGAGAGGCGTCCGCCGCTGGCGAAGCGCTGCAGCACGCTCTCGTACGCGGGCCAGAGCCGCTGCGGCTTGATGAAGGTCTTGTAGTAGAACCCGGCGGTCAGGAAGCGACCGACGAGCTGGTTCGCGGTCCCCACGTCGTAGCGCAGCGACGGCCACGCGTTCTGCCGCGTGACCGTCATCCCCGCAGCGAGCCGGCGATGGGAGGCCCGGACGTTCGGCTCGTCGTCGACCTGGACGGTCACACCCGGGTCGATGTAGCTGGCCGTGAGGATGCCGCGCGGACGGTGGTACTTGAAGCTGCGGGAGAAGACCCGGACTCCATCCGCGGCCAGCGCCGAGGTGATCGTGTCACCGGCCAGCCCGACATGGCGCTGTCCATTCCAGGTGAACGGCAGGAGGCGGCTGCGGTCGATCAGCTCTCCTGGCTGGGCAGGCAGCCGGAACCCGCCGGTTGCCGTCATGTCGCCGCCCGGACCTCGTTGGTCACCGTGTGCCGCTCGACCCCGACGAACTTCCGGCAGCCGAAGCCGTGGTACCAGGTCTCGGCCGTCCAGTCGGCAGCGTTGCGCCTCTCGTACAGGTGGGCGCGCCATTGTGTCGGCGTCGCCGTCTGCGGGTCGGGTCGCTCACGTCGTTCCGCCACGTGCCGGAACTCCGCGGAGTTGCGCCACCCGCAGTGGGGGCAGGGAATGCGGAACATCTGGATGTCTCCTGTGGACTCAGTGACCGACCGCCGCCGCACCCTTTTCACCGACGAGGCGACCTTCGGCGAAGCGGGCCAGGTCGAACGCCGCGATGAGGTCCGGCGTCCGGCCGGTGGCCACGAGTTCCGCCATTGCCTCGCCTGCCACCGGACCGGCCTTGAACCCGTAGGTGCCCCACCCCACGTCGACCAGGAACCCGTCGACCGGGGTGACGCCCATGATCGGGGAGAAGTCCGGCGTCATGTCGCACAGCCCGGCCCACTGCCTAAGCAGCCGCAGCTTCGCGATGGACGGCATCAGCTCGAGGACGTGACCGGCCAGCTCCTCGGTGAACTCCAGCGAGCCACGCATCGAGTAGGACGGGTAGGGGTCGGTGCTGGCCCCGAAGACCAGCTCGCCTCGGTCGGTCTGGCTGACATAGACGTGCAGCGTCCCCGACACCACCACGGTCTTGAGGAACATCTTGACCGGCTCGGTCACGGCGGCTTGCAGCGGATGGGTGCTGATCGGCAGGGGTACTCCCGCCAGCGCGCAGACCAGGCTCGACCAGCCTGCGGTGCAGTTGACGACGACGGGGGCCGAGACGTCGCCGCGGGATGTGCGGACGCCCCGCACCCGACCGCCCTCGACGTCGATGCCCAGCACCTCGGTGTTCTCGTGGATCTGGACGCCGTGGGCGTCAGCTCCCCGGGCGTAGCCCCAGTTCACGGCGTCGTGTCGCACGGTGCCGCCCGGCGGGTGATAGAGGGCGCCGAGGATGGGATAGCGGGTCTCCGCGGAGACGTCCATGACGGGGACGAGTCTTTTCACCTCGTCGGGGCCGATGACCTCGGAGTCGACCCCCTCGAGCTTGTTGACCTCCGCCCGCCATCGCATGGTTCGCAGCGAGCCGTCGTCATGGGCAAGGGTGAGATGCCCGCGTTGGGAGAACATGACGTTGAAGTTGAGGTCGGCGGCCAGCGTCTCGTACAGCCGCACCGACCGGTCGTAGAAGCGGACGCCTTCCGGGGTGAGGTAGTTGGCCCGGATGATCGCGGTGTTGCGACCGGACCCGCCACCGCCCAGGTATGCCCGGTCGAGCACCGCGACGTTGCGGATGCCGTGGTTGGCAGCCAGGTAGTACGCCGTGGCCAGACCGTGCACCCCGGCGCCGATGATGATCACGTCATAGCTCGACGCCAGGTCGTGGTCATGCCACACCCGCGGCCACTGGCGATGCGCGAGACCATGGGTGAGGAGACCGAGCGCTGAGTACCTCGCCCGGCGGGAGCCGCGCCGCGGCTGCCGTCGGAAGCCGCTCCGCGGCGGGGCGGTGCGGCGCCCCGACCCCATGGTCAGAGCTCGCCCCCGTAGGCAAGGTTGTGCTCGAGGAGCTTGGCGTCGGACCCCAGGAACGCGTGCTTGGACATGTCGGCGCTGTAACGGCTGGCCGGCGGCGTGCGGCCGAGCGCCTCCGCCATGCTGCGGATGTGGTGCGGGCCGGCACCGCAACAGACGCCGAAGTACCGCACGCCCAGCTCGTACGCCGCACGGGTGAAGTCCGCGATCTCGAACCGGTTGCAGGTGAAGGGGTCCAAGGCGATGGGGAACGGCCGGTCTGAGTCGGGTCGGTCGTACGCGGGGTCGCGCAGCGACTGGAAGCTCGGCTGCTCGGGAGTGGTGCGATAAGGGACCGGTAGCGCCGCCACCGGCACGTCGACGGCCCGCACGACCTCCTCCAGCAACGGCAGCATGGTGCGCGGGCCACGGATGCAGTTCAGCCCGACGACCTCCGCGCCCGCGTCCGCCAGCCGCTTGCAGGCCTCCGGCACGCTCCACCCGTCCCGCGTCTCGGGGGCCTGGTGGATCGCGAGGGTGATGACAGCCGGCAGCCCCGTCTGCTTCACCACGTCGAGGGCGAGCAGCGCCTCCTCGGCGTAGCTGAACGTCTCGCCGATGACGAAGTCGACGCCTGCCTCGACTGCCCACCCGACCTGTTCGGTGAACATGGCGCGGACCTGGTCCGAGGACGCTGCACTGTCGGGCTGGAAGATGTTCGTGTTGCAGATGTCGCCCGCCAGCAGTGAGCCGGTGTCGCGAGCCACCTGCCCTGCGATGTCCAGCGCGTCGCGGTTCAGCCGCTCGAGCAGGTGCTCCTTGTCGATCAGGCGCAGCTTCTCGCGGTGGGCGTAGTAGGTGAACGCCTCCACCACGTCAGAACCGGCGTGGACGAACTCCCGGTGCAGCCCGCTCACCTGCTCGGGATGTTCGATGACGACCTCGGGAACGAAGGCGCCGGCCTGCAGGTAACCGCGGCGTTCGAGCTCGAAGAGGTATCCCTCGGCGCAGATGACGACGCCGTCGGACAGCCGTTCCCCCAGTCCCGCTTTCGGCATGTCGGGCACGCGAGACCTCCTCTATCAAGCGCAGTTGCTGCATGATAGCCACACGCGCGGTGGGCGCACCCTCGCCCCGCTGACGGCCCTCAGGAGGGTCTCGATATGAATGCAGACCGCGGAACTGCTTGCGCCCGGTGATCAGGTCTGGTAGGCCCACAACCATGGTTGACGCTGGCTCAGACGGAGTCTCACGTTCGGCAGCGACTTTGATCGCGCTCGGCTCGGACGAGGCGCTTGAGGCGGGTGGGCTCGGCGTCGTGCGCATCGCCGAGATGACCGGGGGCGACAAAGGACAGGTTTCCCGGTTGTTGAAGACGCTGGGCGAACACGGACTGGTCGAGCGTGACCAGGATAGCCTCGTCTACCGCCTCGGATGGCGGCTGTTCGCGCTGGCTGCCCGAGCAGGAGACCAGCGGCTGCTCGAGGTGGCAAGGCCCATGCTAATGCAGATGGTGGTGGACCTGGGCGAGCGAGCCAACCTGTCGGTCCTTCGTGGCGCCGAGGTGCTCACGGTGTTCTCCGCACCCTCTCCCCGCGCGGTCCAGACCACGGGATGGGTAGGCCGCACCGTGCCGGCCTACTGCACATCATCCGGACGAGTGCTGCTCCTCGACCACAGCAAGGAGGACCTCGTCGACCTGTTCTCCGACGTGGAGTTCCAACGGCTCGGTCCGCGCAGTCCCCGCGACGTCGACGCGTTGTACCGACGTGTCGTCGCGGCGCGGGTTCGCGGCTACGCCGTGGTCGACGAGGAGTTCGAACCGGGGCTGTCGGCAGCCGCAGCGCCGGTGCGCGACGTCAACGGCCGGATCTGCGGTGCAGTGAACATCTCCGCGCCGAAGTTCCGGCTCGGCGGCGCGCGCCGCCTGGCAGTGCTCGGACGCACCGTCAAGGACACGGCCGACGAGCTGTCCCGCCGCTTGGGCGAGAGCCACCAGCCGCCCCACGGCCAGCTCGAC
>JACCUZ010000468.1 GCA_013698395.1 Sporichthyaceae bacterium | reverse complement strand
TCCGTCACGGGACGCCCTCGCCCGATTGCCCGTCGCGGGGTCGCCGCGCCGCGCATCCGGCACGGGTTTACGTGCAGCAGACCGTCTGCCACCGCGGTGCTCATCGCGGCGCGCAGCAGCCGATAGGCCTGTGCCTGGCGAGCCCCGCCGTCACGCACCGACGCCCCACTCCCCTCACGTCCCCGAGCGGCCAGGCCAGCACGGCGTCGTTCAGCATCCACCGCAAGGCGCTCCCCCAGCTGGTGGTGCCAACGGCGCACCGCCGCCGGCGACACCGACCCGACACCCGTGCGGCCCAGGGTCGGAGCGATGCAGGTCCGCAGCAAACCGCCATACAGCTCCTTCGTCGAGTCCCGGGCCGTCGGGTGTTCCTCGATCCAGGCCGCCACGTAGGTGGTCACCGACGGGGACGCCGACGGTTTCACCGGTGCCCGCCACGTGCCGCGAACCAGGTCGGCGTGCTGGACATCCAGCCACAGCGACGCGTCCGCGCGAGACGTGAACGTAGTCGGCGCCGACACGTAGCGACCGTCCGGACCGATCACCCTGGCCCGGAACCGACCCGAGGGCAGGGCCTCGACCGACCCGAACACCCGCCGAGCCCGCCGCCGCCGCGCAGCGGTCGCCGCGACCGCCGCGGCGGGTGGGCTGGCAGGCGCGGAATCGCCAGGCTGGTCATCCGGAACGGGCGATGGGCCGCCGAACTGAACGCCCTCATCCGGAGTGTGAGTCGTGGGGTGGCTGAACACTGGGTCCTCCTTGATGTCCGTGGCAGACCCCTGCTCCTTCCACGAGGCCTCCACAAGGAGGTGTGCAGCACCACCCCCCAACACCAGGGGCCCAGGTCAACGACCTGGACACGACCAGCCCAACCCCTCCCTTCCAAGCTGGCCATGCCGGTTCGATCCCGGTCACCCGCTCAACGCTCTGACCAGCACGAATGCAAGACGATCAACGCCTCGCGACGCATCACTTTGAGGCTGTGGTATTCCACGCCGTCTGTCCTTCGGAACCGTCCGGTGGACCGTGAAGCGGAAGACGGACAGCCCCATGGGCGGGGAGTATGGATACTGCGACCAGGATCTGACCACGTCAGCGCCGAGACGATGCACGAGCAGCGTCAGCGGGAGTCTTGGCCCTCCGGGTCTGTGTCTGTCGGAGGGCGGTCGCTGAGTTTGGCGCGGTCTGAGGCGCCTGGGGCGCGGTCGTCCCTGGCGTCTGACCGGTCCGTCGCGGCTGCTCGTCGTGCGCGGAGACCAGCTTGGTACTCCTTATTCTCTTGGAGGAAGGATCGGAGGCTAGCGGCTCTGTCGCGCTCATCGGCTACGTGGTCACGGATCTCTGCCCTGCCGTCGCGTTCGTCCGCAACGGCAAGGATCTCCTCCGTCTCCTCAACACGCTCTGATGCGCGTGCTTCATACGCGTCGGCTCGCTTCTCTCGCGCGTCCAGGTCCGCTTCTCGGTCGGTGGCGCGGGCATCCCGCTCTTCGGCGACCCGCTCGTGCTCGTCCTCATCGTTGTCGTCTGGTTTGGCCGCCGAATCTGCTGGCTTCTTCACTGTGGCTCCTTGTCCCTATGGGGAGCCGCGAGGCCCGGCCGACACCGATCGGATGCTCAGGGGTCGTCACGCGTCCGGACGGCACCGGGTGTGCAGATCTGCAGCCGCGCGTGTCGACCTCTCTATTGATCCCCTGCGCCGCATGGCGCTGGCGCTGGGTTTCTGTTCGGATCGGAGGAGGCGCCGAAGGATGAGTTCTGCCGTCCGGTCCGGCGCGTGTTCGGGGATCAAGTGGCTTATCCGGAGTGCACTTCGAGCTAGCAGGGCGCTGACGAAGCGTTGGGTGGCTCGAGCCATGCACTCCCCCGGTGTCTTGGCTGGTGGGATATTCAGGCCCTGATGCGCTTCGTTTCATAAGCCCACATGGCGATCTCGACCCGGTTCCTCGTGCCGAGCTTGTTCATGAGGCTCGCGAGGTGTGTCTTGACGGTGCTGAGTTGGATGTGGAGCTCGTCGGCGATCTCGGCGTTTGTCAGGCCCCGAGCGACGGTGACCAAGACCTCCTCCTCTCGCGCGGTGAGAGCTTCGATCGGCTGGGCCAGCGGCTGGCTCGAGCGTGCGTCCGCGAACGCAGCCAGGAGGCGCACCGTGACGCTTGGAGCGATCAGTGCCTCTCCGTTGGCGGCGGCATGGATCGCCTGGGTGAGCAGCTCAGGACCGGCGTCCTTCAGGAGGAATCCGCGGGCGCCCGCCTTGAGCGCGCCGTGGACGTACTCGTCGAGGTCGAACGTCGTGATGACGACCACGGCGAGGGGGTCCTCGACGCCCGGCCCGGCCAGCGCACGCGTCGCCTCGAGCCCGTTGAGCTCCGGCATGCGGATGTCGAACAGGCACACGTCGGGCCGCAGCTCGCGAGCGAGAGACACGGCTTCCCGGCCGTTCCGCGCCTCACCGATCACCTCGATGTCGGGCTGGGCGTCGAGGATCATACGAAGTCCGGTCCGGACGAGCTCCTGGTCGTCGGCGACGAGTACGCGGATGGTCATCGGCTCGGGCCGGCCCGAGGAAGCACCGCGTCGACCACCCAGCCGTGGTCGGGCCCGGGGCCGGCCGCGAGAGTCCCGCCGAGC
>JACCUZ010000466.1 GCA_013698395.1 Sporichthyaceae bacterium | reverse complement strand
GCCCACGACCCTCACCGGCGCGAGGCTACCGCCGCCGCACCGGAACGCCCCGAAACGTTGCCCCGCCGCGCGGCCGGCCATCTGCTCGGCGCCGCATCACCCCGGACGCGAGCCCGGACGTGCATCTGGGCCGACCCGGCAGAATGGCGGCGTGCAGCTGCCCGTCATGCCGCCCGTGGGCCCGATGCTGGCCAAGTCGGTCAAGGCGATCCCGGGTGCCGACCGTCCGGGCGACTACGCGTACGAGCCCAAGTGGGACGGCTTCCGCTGCATCGCCTTCCGGGACGGCGCCGAGGTGGAGCTGGCCAGCCGGGGGGAGAAGCCGTTGACGCGCTACTTCCCCGAGGTCGTCGAGGCGCTCAAGGCCAACCTCCCGGACCGGGTGGTGGTCGACGGCGAGATCGTCATCGCCACGGGCGAGAGCCTGGACTTCGAGGCCCTCCTGCAGCGCATCCATCCCGCGAAGTCGCGGGTCGACAAGCTGGCGCAGGAGACGCCCGCCTCGTTCATCGCCTTCGACCTGCTGGCTCTCGATGACACGTTGCTGATGGCGAAACCGTTCGCCGAGCGGCGAAGCCAGCTCGCCGAGGTCATGGCCGAGGCCGAACCACCGGTCTTCTTGACCCCGGCCACCGAGGACATCGAGGTCGCCCGGCAGTGGTTCGAGGTGTTCGAGGGGGCCGGCCTCGACGGGGTCGTGGCCAAGCCCACGGGGGCGACCTACCAACCCGACGTACGCGCCATGATGAAGATCAAGCACGAGCGCACCGCGGACTGCGTCGTCGCGGGCTACCGCTGGCACAAGTCTGGCCCGGTCGTGGGGTCGCTGCTGCTGGGTCTGTACGACGACGACGGCTCGCTCCAGCACGTCGGGGTGTCGGCGTCGTTCCCCATGAAACGTCGCCAGGAGCTCGTCGACGAGCTGGCGCCCTATGCCACCGATGACCTGGGCAGACACCCGTGGAGCGCGTGGGCCGAAGCAGAGGCCCACGGCAAGGACCGCCTGCCGGGTGCGGTCAGCCGCTGGAACGCGAAGAAGGACCTCTCCTGGGTGCCGCTGCGGCCCGAGCTGGTCGTCGAGGTGGCCTACGACCACATGGAGGGCACCCGGTTCCGGCACACCGCGCAGTGGCGGCGGTGGCGACCCGACCGGGAGCCAGGCTCGTGCACCTACGACCAGCTCGACCGCCCCGTACGCTTCGACCTCGCCCACATCCTCTCCGCCGGCTGAGGGCGGCGTACCGAAAGGACCCTGGTGTACGCGATCCTGCTGCTCAGCGAGACCACGCTGGCCGACCACGACGCCGCCCGCATCGCCCAGCTGCACGGCGACGAGGATGTCGAGGTGCACCTGCTGGTCCCCGCCGACGCCGAGCACAACCGGCTGATCGAGGCGCTCGACGAGGTGGCCCTCGGGCGCCTGCGCGACGCTCTCGACGACGCGGACCCTTCGCCGGAGCAGGCCGAGCAGGACGCGATGCACGCCGTCAACGCGTCCCTGGACAAGCTGCGGGCCGTCGGCATCGAGGAGTCGCGCGGGTCGGTCACCGGGTCCGACCCGGTGCCCGCGGCTCTGGAGGCCGTACGGCTGGACGGCACCGACGAGGTGATCGTCGTGAGCCCCCCGCACCCGGTCGAGTCGGCGCTGCACCGCGACTGGGCGTCCCGGCTGCGGGACGCCCTGGAGCTGCCGGTGCTGCACATCGTGTCCGGCACGGACCGCGTCATCAGCTGACGCGCCGCGCGGAAAAAGGCGGGCAAATCGGCGCATCCGTCCAGGGTGTGGCGGATACTGGTCGGGCAGTCCGGTCGAGCCAGTTCGACCAGTCCCGTTGCTCCTCACCCACCAGAGCAGAGGTCCCTTTCGTGCGGATGTTCCGGGCCCTGCGTCGGCTGGGGGTGGCGGGCGCCGTCGGTGCCGTCGTGCTGAGCGTGCTCCCCGCCGCGCCGGCGTCCGCCGGGTCGGTCCCCCCGGGCGAGCCCGCGGTCCGGCTCGTCGTGCGC
>JACCUZ010000409.1 GCA_013698395.1 Sporichthyaceae bacterium | reverse complement strand
GGCCACGGTGGTGGCAGCGGTGGAGTGGTGGACCCTGCGCGGACCGGTCGGTGCCGTCGTTCATGCCGTTGTCGCCGGCACCCTGGGCCGGGTCGCTCTCGTCGTGCCCCTGGTCCTGCTCGGGCTGGGCGTCCGGCTGCTCCGCCATCCCGAGGAGGCCGAGGCGGGCGGCCGGATCGGGATCGGCCTCGCTGCGCTGGTGCTCTCCACGGCCGGGCTCGTCCACGTCGCCCGAGGACTGCCCGACCCCGGCATGGGGGCGACCGCGATGCGCGAGGCGGGGGGCGTTCTCGGTTTCCTCGTCTCCTCACCCCTGGTCGCGGCCGTGACGGCGTGGGTCACCGTCCCGCTGCTGGTCCTGCTGTTCTGCTTCGGTCTTCTCGTGGTCACGGCGACGCCCGTGCACGCCGTGCGTGCCCGGACCAAAGCACTGCTTACGCCGTTGCTGCCCAAGGCCTCGGCATCCGACGCCGAGTCCGCCGAGTCCGCCGAGCTCGTCGTGCGGCGCCGCCGGGGGGCCTTCGCGCACCTGGTCGACGGGCTGGCCGAGGCGCCCTACGACAGCCCGGTCGTGCTGCCCGTGGAGCCGCCCGCCGACACGGAGGCGGAGGAACCCGAGGCGGTGGAACTTGAGGCGTCCGACCCGGACACCGAGGAGCCGACCCCACCGCCGGCCCACACCCAGCTCCCTGCTCGCGTGGAGCAGCTGCTTCTCTCCGGCGACGTGACGTACTCGCTCCCCGATCCGGCGCTGCTGCGCGAGGGGTCCACGCACAAGACGCGGACCAAGGTCAACGACGCGGTCGTCGAGTCACTCACCGGCGTGCTCGACCAGTTCGGGATCGACGCTCAGGTGACCGGCTTCTCAAGGGGCCCGACGGTCACGAGGTACGAGGTCGAGCTGGGCCAGGCCGTCAAGGTCGAGCGAGTGACGGCGCTGTCGAAGAACATCGCGTACTCCGTCGCGAGCGCCGACGTCCGCATCCTCTCGCCGATCCCCGGAAAGTCCGCCATCGGCATCGAAATTCCCAACCTCGACCGCGAGACGGTCAGCCTCGGCGATGTCCTGCGCTCCAAGAACGCCCGTGCCGACCATCACCCGATGGTCGTAGGGCTGGGGAAGGACGTCGAGGGCGGCTTCGTTGTGGCCAACCTGGCCAAGATGCCGCACCTGCTCGTCGCCGGCGCCACAGGCTCGGGAAAGTCCAGCTGCATCAACTCCTTGATCACCTCGGTGATGCTTCGGGCCACACCGGACGAGGTCCGGATGGTGCTGGTGGACCCCAAGCGGGTCGAGCTGACGGCGTACGAGGGCATCCCGCACCTGATCACCCCGATCATCACCAGCCCGAAGAAGGCGGCCGAGGCGCTGCAGTGGGTCGTGCGAGAGATGGAGCTGCGCTACGACGACCTCGCGGCCTTTGGCTACCGGCACGTCGACGACTTCAACAAGGCGGTCCGCTCGGGCAAGCTGACCCCGCCGCCCGGCAGCGAGCGGGTGCTGGCGCCCTACCCCTACCTGCTCGTCGTCGTCGACGAGCTGGCCGACCTCATGATGATCGCCCCCCGCGACGTCGAGGACTCGATCGTGCGCATCACCCAGCTGGCGCGGGCCGCCGGCATCCACCTGGTGCTCGCCACCCAACGACCCTCCGTCGACGTCGTCACCGGCCTGATCAAGGCCAACGTGCCGTCGCGGCTGGCCTTCGCCGCGTCGAGCCTGGCCGACAGCCGAGTCATCCTCGACCAGCCCGGCGCGGAGAAGCTCGTGGGACAGGGCGATGCCCTGTTCCTGCCGATGGGAGCCAGCAAGCCGATGCGGCTGCAGGGCGCGTGGGTCACCGAGCCCGAGGTGCTGTCGGTGGTGACCCACTGCACGGCACAGCTGCAGCCGAGCTACCGCGACGACGTGACGGTCGCCGCGGCGAGCAGGCGTGAGGTCGACGAGCACATCGGTGACGACCTGGACCTGCTCTGCCAGGCGGCGGAGCTCGTGGTCACCACGCAGTTCGGGTCGACGTCGATGCTGCAGCGCAAGCTGCGGGTCGGCTTCGCGAAAGCCGGGCGGCTGATGGACCTGATGGAGAGTCGAGGCATCGTCGGGCCCAGCGAGGGCTCCAAGGCCCGCGACGTGCTGGTGACGCCCGACGAGCTGGACGGGGTCCTGTTCACCATCCGCGGCGACTGAGCGGAGCGCCCCCGACGGGCCTTAGACTTTGCCCTCCACGGGAGGAGTGCAGGTGGCCATCGGGCGCACCCTCGCCGCGGCTCGGGAGAGGGCAGGGCTGTCGGTCGAGGAGGTCGCTGCGGCGACCCGGATCCGGCGTACCCTCGTCGCGAATATCGAGAACGACGACTTCTCGGGCTGCGGAGGCGACTTCTACGCCCGGGGGCACCTGCGCACGATCGCCGCCACCGTCGGCCTCGACCCCGCACCGCTGCTGGCGGAGTTCGACGCCGGCCGTCCCGACACCGCACCTCCGCGGGCCAGCGCCGTGTTCGAGTCCGAGACCGCGGCCCGTCCTCCGCGCAGTGGGCCGAACTGGAGCGTCGCGATGGCCCTCGCGCTGGTCCTCGTGCTCGGTTACGGGATCACCTCCGTGCTGACCGGCGGCCCTGACCGCCGGGCGTCCGACGGTGTGACCGGGGCAGGCAGGGGCACCGGCTCCGCTACCGCGGGGGTGTCACCGTCGTCCTCGCCCAGCCCCGCGCCGACCAACAGCGCCGTGGCCCGGGCCCCCCGCGACAAGGTGACCGTGGTGCTGCGGGCCCGAGGGACGAGCTGGGTGCGCGTTACCAACGCGTCCGGCAGGGAGCTCTTCCAGGGCCTGGTCGCCGACCGCTCGGTCACCTTCACCGACCGGAGCCTGGTCCGGCTGGTGATCGGCAACGCCGGTGCGGTGTCGCTGACCGTCAACGGCCGCCCGCTGGGCGCCCCAGGCAAGGCCGGGCAGGTCGCCCGCGTGCAGTTCACGCCCCTGGACCCGGCCGCGGGCTGACGTCGCGGGCCGAGCTGGCTCCGGCAACTAGGCTGCCCCTATGTCCACCGCCCCTCCGGGCCGGCGCGTAGCGCTGGTCACGCTCGGCTGCGGTCGCAACGAGGTCGACTCCGAGGAGCTGGCCGGGCGGCTGGCCGACGGCGGCTGGGACCTGGTCACCGACGCTGCCGACGCCGACGTCGCGGTGGTGAACACGTGCGGCTTCGTCGCGGCCGCGAAGAAGGACTCGATCGACACTGTGCTGGCCACGGCTGACCTCAAAGCCGCTGGACGCACCCGGGCGGTGGTGGCCGTCGGCTGCCTGGCCGAGCGGTACGGCGAACAGCTCGCCGACGAGCTGCCCGAGGCCGACGCCGTCCTGGGCTTCGACGACTACCAGGACATCTCCGCCCGACTGAGCAGCATCCTCGACGGCGCGGTCCATGTTCCCCATGCACCGCGGGACCGGCGCCGCCTTCTGCCGCTGGCTCCTGCGGACCGCCACAAGCCGCCGACCGACCCAGAGCCGATCCCGGACCTCCCTCCGGGCGTCGCGCCCGCGTCCGGCCCGCGACCGGTCCGGCGTCGCCTCGGAGCCGGCCCGGTCGGGTCGTTGAAGCTCGCGTCCGGGTGCGACCGCCGATGCTCCTTCTGCGCGATCCCGGCGTTCCGCGGCTCCTTCGTCTCGCGCCGACCGAGCGAGGTCCTCGCCGAAGCCAGCTGGCTGGCCGGACACGGGGTCCGCGAGCTGGTCCTGGTGAGCGAGAACTCCACGTCGTACGGCAAGGACCTCGGCGACCTGCGCCTGCTCGAGTCGCTGCTGCCGGACCTGACCGCGGTGGACGGTGTCGAGCGGGTGCGGGTGAGCTACCTGCAGCCGGCCGAGATGCGCCCGGGGCTCGTCGAGGTGATGACCTCGACCGAAGGGGTTGCCACGTACTTCGACCTCTCCTTCCAGCACGCCAGCGGACCGGTGCTGCGACGCATGCGCCGGTTCGGCGACACCGAGCGCTTCCTCGAGCTCCTCGACCGGATCCGTGCCGCCGCGCCGGAGGCGGGGATCCGGTCCAACGTCATCGTCGGTTTCCCGGGTGAGACGGAGCCCGATCTGGCCGAGCTCGAGAGATTCCTCACCGCTGCACGCCTCGACGCGGTGGGCGTGTTCGGCTACTCCGACGAGGACGGCACCGAGGCGGCCGGCCTGCCGGACAAGGTGGGCGAGGACGAGGTCCGGGCCAGGGTCGACCGGGTCAGCCGGCTCGCCGACGAGCTGGTTGCCCAGCGCGCCGAGGACCGCATCGGCGAGATCGTCGACGTGCTGGTGGAGTCGGTGGACGCCGACGCCGACGCCGTCGAGGGCCGGGCCGCCCACCAGGCGCCGGAGGTCGACGGTGCGACCACGGTGCGGGACGTTCCTGCTGCCGACCGGGTCGTGGGGAGGTTCGTCCGGGCGAGGGTGGCCGGCTGCGACGGTGCCGACCTGGTGGCGGTGCACGACCGGTGACCTCCGCGCCGGGCCAGCCGGTCAGTGCCTGGAACATCGCGAACGCCTTGACGGTGCTGCGCCTGGTGCTGGTGCCGGTGTTCCTGATGATGCTGCTCCATGACGGCGGCTCGGACGCACTGTGGCGGGTCGCGGCCTGCCTGGTGTTCGGCGTGGCATCGATCACCGACCGGGTCGACGGTGAGCTGGCGCGCCGCCGAGGGCTGGTCACCGACTTCGGCAAGATTGCCGACCCGATCGCGGACAAGGCGCTGATCGGTGCTGCGCTGATCGGGCTGTCGCTCCTCGACAGGCTGCCGTGGTGGGTGACCGTGGTGATCCTGGTCCGCGAGATCGGCGTCACCGTGCTACGCCTGGTCGTGATCCGCCACGGCGTGCTGCCGGCGAGCAGGGGTGGCAAGCTCAAGACCTTGCTGCAGAGCATGGCGATCGGGCTGCTGGTCCTGCCCACCGAGGGGTGGCTGACCGCCCTCGCTCTCTCGGTCATGGCGGTTGCGGTGGTCGTGACGGTCGTCACCGGAGCCGACTACGTGCACCGGGCGTGGCGGCTGAGGCGCACCAGCGCGCGCTCCGAGCGCAAGCGGGCTGCGCGCCGGTGACCGCTTCCGTCCAGGCCCGCAGGCTGCACGCTGCTCTGCTGGCCCGCGCCGAGACCCTTGCCACCGCCGAGTCGCTCACGGGAGGCGCCCTCGGAGTGGCCTTGACCGCCGCACCGGGGTCGTCCGCCACCTACCGCGGTGGCGTCACCGCCTACGCGACGGACCTCAAGGTACGCCTGCTCGGCGTCGACCCCGACCTGCTCGAGCACGTCGGTGCTGTGCACCCGGAGGTCGCCCGGGCCATGGCGGCCGGCGTGCGCAAGAGGCTGGGCTCGACGTACGGCCTGTCGGCCACCGGTGTCGCCGGCCCCGACCCCCAGGACGGGCAGCCACCCGGCGTGGTCCATGTCGGGCTGGTCGGGCCGGACCTGAGCCAGGTCGCGTCGCTGCGGTTGACCGGGACCCGCGCCGCCGTGCGGTCCGCGGCCGTACGTCGGGCGCTGGAGCTCGCGGTGTCCCACCTCGTCCCGCCCACGGGCCGGGAAGCGGGTCGGTGATTACAGCGTTACACTGCCGAATGGCCGGTAGCGTGGCGGTCGACCGCGAAAGCACGACCGCGATGACCGCGAGAATCTGGGAGGCGCCCGATGATCCTGCTCCGCCGCATCATCGGGGATGTGCTGCGTCAGCGCCGGCGTGAGCAGGGGCGCACCCTCCGGGAGGTCTCCGCGGCCGCTCGGGTGTCGCTCGGCTACCTGTCCGAGGTCGAGCGGGGACAGAAGGAGGCCTCCTCCGAGCTGCTGGGCTCGATCTGCGACGCCCTCGAGGTGCCCCTGTCGGACGTGCTTCGTGACGTCAGCGACGGCCTCGCGGTCGAGGAGGCGGTGGCCGCGGTGCCCCCGCCGGCGCAGGGTCCGCTGCACGTGACCAACGTCGCCGCCTGAGCGTTCAGCCTGAGTGGGTGGGCTGGGGAGCCGGCCCCTTCTGGCACCGGGGGCACCAGTACGTCAGCCGCTGGTAGGGCGGATCGCCCTGCTCGGCACTGGCGACCCGGGTGCCGCACCGTAGGCAGGGCTTGCCGCTGCGCTCGAACACCCAGTGCTGACGGCCGCGGCGCCGGTCACCGGTGGTCACCTGCGCCGGGTCGTCCCGGTTGGCTTCCAGCAGGCGTTTGGACCGGTCGACCACCTCGGCGACGTCGGGCAGGTCGCCCACCGGGGTCCACGGCGTGAGACCGGTGAGGAAGCACACCTCCGCCTTGTACAGGTTGCCGATGCCGGCGAGATTGCGCTGGTCGAGCAGCGCCTGACCGAGCTCCCGGCCGGGGTCTGCGAGCAGGCGTCGCCGGGCCTCCACCGGGTCCCAGTCGCTCCCGAGAAGGTCCGGGCCTAGGTGTCCGACGGCGTCGACCTCGCGGTCGCGGGCCAGCAGCTCGACGACCGGCAGCCGGTAACCGACCGCCTGCCACTCCCTCGTCTCGAGCACCACGCGCACCTGCCACTTGGGGCCACCGCGCCACCGGTCGCCGCGACGGTAGAGGTGCCAGGACCCGTCCATGCGGAAGTGTGTGTGCAGGCTCCAGTCCGCACCGATGCGGGTCAGCAGGTGCTTGCCCCGGCTCAGCACCTCGACGACGGGTTGCCCGGTGAGGTCGACGGTCGCCAGCTGTGGCACCCGGAAGTCGGTGCGCGTGAGGGTGCGCCCGGCCAGTGCCTGATGCATCCGCCGGCCGGCCAGCCACACGGTGTCACCCTCAGGCACTCGGTCCCGCTCCCGCCATGTGACCATCGTCTCTGCCCGAGCGCGGAAGAATGAGAGCAGGTGAGTCGCTCTAGGAAGCGTGAGCCTGTTGTCCCGTGTCGTGCCGTCCTCCGGGTCCGGCCCTGCGCCCGCCCCCACGCCCGCGGAGGAGCCGGTCACCGTCACGGTTGCCCGACGGGTGGCCGCCGGCCGGGAGCGCGAGTTCGAGGACTGGTCCGACGGCGTCATCGGCTGCGCATCGAAGTTCCCCGGGTTCCTCGGTGCGGGCATCCTGCGGCCGACCAGCGTCGGCCAGGAGTGGCACATCGTCTACCGGTTCGCCGACCAGCCGTCCCTGAAGCGGTGGGAGGCCTCGCCGCAGCGCGCCGAATGGCTGCGCAAGGCCGACGACTTCATCGAGGAGACCGGGGTGCAGCGGGTGTCCGGCCTGGAGACGTGGTTCGCGATGCCCGGCCGCACCGCCCCTGCCCCACCCCGCTGGAAGATGGCACTGACCACGCTCACCGCCATCGTCCCGCTGGTGGTGCTGATGAACCTGACGGTGCTGCCGCTGCTGTCCGGCTGGCCGCTCGCCGCCCGGACCCTGGTCTTCTCTGCGACGCTGACGTCGCTGATGACGTGGGTCGTGATGCCCCGGATGACCCGCCTGTTCCGGCGCTTCCTGTACGGCGGTCGGTGAGCGCCGCCGAGCGGTAGCGTCACCCGGGTGGCAGCCGGGAACCATGCCGTGCTCCAAGCCGGTGCTGACGCCGTGTCCCGCGGCGAGTGGATGGCCGCCACCGCCGCCTACCGCGAGGCCATCGCTGTCGAGCCGTCCGCAGAGGGATACGACGGTCTCGGTACGGCGCTCTGGTGGCTCGGAGACGTCGGTGAGGCGATGCGTTGCTGGGAGGCCGCGTACGCGGGCTTCCGTCGTCGACAGGAGTCTCTGCCGGCGGCGCTCACCGACCGCCGTACAGGAAGCGCCGGAACAGGCGGG
>JACCUZ010000087.1 GCA_013698395.1 Sporichthyaceae bacterium | reverse complement strand
TGGCCGTCGACGGTCGCTCACCGGAGGCGGTGCTGCGTGCCCTCAACGACGTACTGCTGCGCGAGAGCGTCGACGAGCGCTACGCGACCCTGGCGTACGCCCAGGCCAGGCCGCACGAGGGCGGCTGGGACATCTCCCTGTGCCTCGCCGGGCACCACCCACCTCTGCTGCGTCACGACGGCGGCAGCGTCGAGCCGGTGGGCCGAACCGGGACTGCTCTGGGGCTCGTCGAGGCACCGGAGCTGTTCAACACGCTGGTCCGGCTCCGCCACCAGGACGTCCTCTGCCTGTTCACCGACGGCCTCGTGGAGGCCCGCCGGGGGACCGACCTGTTCGGTGCCACTCGTGCGGCGGAAGTACTCACCGACTGCCCACCCGGACGGCTCGACGACATGGCGGGCCGCCTGGAGGCGGCGGGGCGACAGTTCCGCGGCGCTCCTTTGACCGATGACCTGGCGCTGCTGCTGATGCGTCCCTACGACCCCGCGTGACGTTACGCTCCGGCCCGTGCCGGAGGTCCATGCCGTACGTAGGGAGGCGCTCGGCGAGAGGATCCGCGAGGTCGGTGCCCAAGCAGCCCTGGTGACCAACCTGGTCAACGTTCGATACCTCACCGGTTTCACCGGCTCCAACGCCGCGCTGCTCGTCACCGACGGCAACGCGGTCCTGTGCACCGACGGCCGCTACACCATCCAGGCGGGGCACCAGGCGCCAGATGTCGAGCTGCTGATCCAGCGCGAGTGCGCCATCTCGCTGGTCGCTGATGCGGCGCTGCGCCACGTACGACGTCTGGCCTTCGAGGCCCACGACGTCACCGTCGAGGCGCACCAGAGCTTCCTGGGCGTTGATGGGGCGCCGGAGCTCATCCCGCTCGGCCACGGGGTCGAGACCCTGCGCGCTGTCAAGGACGACGCCGAGCTCGCCCTGCTGCGCGAGGCATGCGCGATCAGCAACCGGGCACTCGGCGAGACCCTCGAGACGATCACCTTCGGCCAGACCGAGCGCGAGGTCGCCAGCCGGCTGGAGGCGTGCATGGTCGAGCTCGGCGCCGACGCGACCGCGTTCGACACGATCGTCGCGACCGGCCCCAACAGCGCGATCCCGCACCACCGCCCGACCACCCGGGGTATCGAGCGGGGTGACCTGCTCACGATCGACTTCGGCGCGCTCTACCAGGGGTACCGCGCCGACTGCACCCGCACCGTGATGGTGGGTGCCGAGCCGCAGGGGTGGCAGCGCGAGATCTACGCCGCCGTACGCGCGGCTCAGCGCGCCGGCCGCCACGCGCTGCGCCCCGGGGCCGACGTCCAGGAGGTCGACTCGGTGGCCCGGCAGGTGGTCGTCGAGGCTGGCTACGGGGAGCAGTTCCCCCATGGACTAGGGCACGGCGTGGGCCTGGAGATCCACGAGGCGCCGATGATCGGCCCCACGTGGACCGGTAGACTCGCTGCCCGCATGCCGGTCACCGTCGAGCCGGGGATCTACCTCGCCGACCGGGGCGGGGTCCGGATCGAGGACACCCTGGTCGTGGGTGACGGCGAGCCCGAGCTGCTGACGACGACCCCCAAGGACCTGCTGGTCCTCTGAGCCCTCCGAGCCCCTCACCGAAGGACACTCCCGCGTGGCGACCACGAACGACCTCAAGAACGGCTTGGTGCTCAACCTCGACGGCCAGCTCTGGTCGGTGGTGGAGTTCCAGCACGTCAAGCCCGGTAAAGGCGGCGCGTTCGTGCGCACCAAGCTCAAGAACGTGCTCTCCGGCAAGGTGGTCGACAAGACCTTCAACGCCGGCACCCGGGTGGAGACGGCTGTGGTCGACAAGCGCGACATGCAGTACCTCTACAAGGAGGTGACCGACTTCGTCTTCATGGACATGTCCTCCTACGACCAGGTTCATGTGCCGGCGGCGACGATCGGGTCCGGTGCCGACTACCTGCTGGAGAACCAGGACGTCGTCGTCGCGCTGCACGAGGGCACCCCGCTGTACGTCGAGCTGCCCGCGTCGGTCGAGCTGGCGATCTCCTACACCGAGCCGGGTATGCAGGGCGACCGGTCCACCGGCGGCACCAAACCCGCGACTCTGGAGACCGGAGCCGAGATCGCCGTCCCGCTGTTCATCACCACCGGCGAGAAGGTCAAGGTGGACACCCGCGACGGCTCCTACCTCGGCCGGGTCACCGGTTCCTGAGCTCGACCCATGTCCGCCCGCAGCAAGGCCCGCAAGCGGGCGCTCGACGTGCTCTTCGAGTCCGAACAACGGTCAGTGCCCCCGCTGGAGACGCTGGCCGGGCGGATCGCCGCGGCGGACCCACCGGTCGCGGAGTACTCCGTCGAGCTGGTGGAGGGCGTGGTCAGCCACCGGGAGCGCATCGACGAGCTGTTGACGACGTACGCCAAGGACTGGCCGCTGGACCGGATGCCGGCGGTGGACCGCGCGCTCCTGCGGGTGGCGAC
>JACCUZ010000441.1 GCA_013698395.1 Sporichthyaceae bacterium | reverse complement strand
CCCGTGCCCGCCAGGCAACCTGTACGCGACACTACCTCTCAGGGGGCTTCGATGCTCGTACTCCACTTGGACCGGGAACGGCGCACGACCGATGCCACTCTCCGTAGCCGTCGTTGCGGCGACCTGGCCAGGTCGTGTCTAACGGGTCATCTAACGAACCCGGCGATATGAGACCTGATCCGCTGCACCACCTGGACGGGCCGTCACGAGAACGCCCTGCTCAGCGCTACCGGCGGCCACTCGACGCCACCTGCTGGACGGGCTTCGAATGGCTCATAACCCGAAGGTCGCAGGTTCAAATCCTGCCCCCGCCACCAACGAACAAGCAGTTCAGAGGCCCTTTCCGGAAACGGGAGGGGCCTCTCTGCTTGTCACGATTGAACCGTGACAAGGCACCGCTCGATGTTCCCGACGTTCGATGAGCACTTGGCTTTGAGGGTGCTATCGAACGGCCAGCCGTTGAGGAGCTCGTGGCGGAGCTGACCGTTGGACGAAGCGATCGAGGCTCAGCGGGTTGGCGATGTCTCGATCACCGTGCAGATCACCGCGGGGCGCCCGGCTCGTGCGGCCCCGTCGGCCCTTGCTCTGGCCGCGGCCAGCGTGCGCCGTAGGTCGGTGAGGTCGGCCAGCTTGCGGTCGACGTCGCACAACCGGGCGTCGAGCAGATCCACCACCGTGGCACACGGCTGTTCTCCGGCTCGTTGCAAGTCGATGATCCGACCGATCTCATCGAGGCGCAGCCCCGTCGCCTTGGCCTGGCGGATGAAGGTCAACACCGCCAGGTCCTCGGGCCCGTAGGTGCGGTAACCGGAGTCAGTCCGTTGGGCCGGTTCGAGCAAGCCGCGCTGTTCGTACAGACGGATCGCCTTGGCGCTCATCCCGGCCCGTTCGGCTGCCTCGCCGATCGTCACCCGCTCACCGTCCACACCGCCCTCCTCGGGCTTGACCTTGTCCCAGGGGCAAGGTTCTACCTTCTGGGCGCCGGTGCCAAACCGCACGAGAAACGGACGGGTGACTAGCGGGATGACCGAACGCTCCCAGCCGCAGTCCCAGCCGCCGCGCGCCGCGCTCCGCCGGGCCCTGCGGCGGCCCGGGTTTCGACGGCTGTTCGCCGCGCAGACCGTTTCGCGGTGGGGTGACACGTTCAACTCGGTCGCCTTGGTCATCCTCGTCTACCGGCTCACCGGCTCCGGGGTGAGGGTGGCTGCCACCGTCGCCTTCGAGATCGTCCCGGTCGTGCTGCTCGGCTTCGTCGCCGGCGCCGTCGTCGACCGCTGTTCCCGCCGCCGTGTCATGGTCGTTGCCGACCTCGGCCGGGCGGGCGTGGCCCTCGCGCTGGTGGTGTTCCACGACCAGCTGGCCGTGGTCTATCTGGCCGCGCTTCTGCTCTCGGCGTTCAGCGTGTTCTTCAACCCCGCCGCGGCCAGCCTGCTGCCCACCCTCGTCCCCGAAGACGAGGTCGTCGGCGCCAACTCGGCGGTTTGGTCGGCGGCTGTCATCTCGCAGATCGTCCTCGCACCCCTGGCCGGTGCGCTGGTCGCCTTCACCGGCCCCGGTACGGCCTTTGCCATCAACGCCACGACGTTCCTCGTCTCGGCCGCCCTCCTGCAGGGCCTGCCCAGCTCCGGCCGGGCACCGGCGGCACCGACCAAGCACCTCGCCGACATCGCCGAAGGGCTGCGCACGATCCGCGCCAGCCGGTTCCTCGCCACCCTCGCGGGAGTCCAAGGCCTCGCCGCCCTCTCCGCCGGTGCCACCTCGGCGCTGCTGGTCGTGCTGGCCGAGGAACACCTCGATGTCGGCGCCAGCGAGTTCGGGCTACTGATCGCCGCCATCGGCGTGGGCGCCGGCTTCGGACCGCTGGTCCTGCAACGCTTCGTCGACGACGTTCGTCGCCCTGTCTTCCTCTACGGCCCGTACCTGCTGCGCGGCGCCGTCGACATCGTGCTGGCCGCAACCCGGAGCTTCGGCATCGCGCTGGGCGCTCTGTCCATCTACGGGGTCGGAACCAGCACCGGCAACGTCACCTACAACTCGGTGCTACAGACCACCGTCCCCGACCGCCTACGAGGGCGGGTGTTCGCGTTCTACGACGTCGTCTGGCAGGCCGCCCGGCTGACCAGCATCGGCATCGGCGGTGTCATGGCCGACACCCTCGGCGTCGTCGCCGTCTACTGGGCCGGCGGCGTTCTGCTTCTCGCCGCCGGGACACTCGGTCTCACCGCCGGCCGAACAATCCGACACGACGTTGGGGTTGTGGTCAC
>JACCUZ010000407.1 GCA_013698395.1 Sporichthyaceae bacterium | reverse complement strand
CTCGAGGTCTCCGGCGCCGGCCCCACCGGTGACGACGTGCTGCTGCGGCTGCGTGACGACGCCTCCCCGGCCGTCCTGTGGGCAGCGGCCACCCGCTACGTCGCGACGGAGACGGCTGTCCTGGTGGCTGCGGTCGACCGCGTGGCCGGCCCGCACCGACGCGCCGTGGCCAGCGGCGGCTGGACCCGGATGGCCAGTGTCCGCGCTGCCAAGAGCTCGGTGATCGACCGCCTGACCTTCTCCCCGCTGCCCGAGCCCGGCGTCGCCGGCGCCGCCCTGCTGGCCGCCCGAGCCGCCGGGGTTCCTGCACGCGACACTCCGGCCGCCTTGACCCCGACCCACCCCTCTGAGAAGGAGACCGCATGACGCCCGACCAGACCGACCCGGTGAAGACGCTCGACGACATCGCGGGGGAGGACGGATTCTTCGCCATCATCGCGATGGACCAGCGCAACACCCTGCGTCGGATGTTCACCGCGGTGGGCATCGAGGCGACCGACGAGGGCCTGCGCGCCAGCAAGGTCGACGTGGCCCGGGCGCTCACGCCGCTGGCCAGCGGCATCCTGTTCGACCCGACGTACGGCGTGCCCGCCGTCACCGAGGCCGGCGCTCTGGACCCGAGCTGTGGCCTCCTGGTGGCCTCCGAGCCGGCGGTGCGCGGCAGCTTCAACGGCGAGCCGCGCACCCACCGTGATCCCGAGCTGGACGCGCGGTGGGTGCTCGACCAGGGCGGCGACGCCAACAAGTTCTTCGCGCAGCTGCGCGTGGACCGCCCGTTAGCAGCTGCAGGTGAGCCGGACCTTGCGGCCGAGTGCCTCGACGCGGTCCGCGAGGTCGTCGCCGACTGCCGTTCCGTGGGAATCCCGGCGGTGATCGAGAACCTCGTCTACCCGCTGCCCGACGAGGACCTCAGCGGCCGGCGACGTGAAGACGCGATCATCGAGGCCGCCCGCGCGCTCAACGAGCTCGACATCGACCTGCTCAAGCTCGAGTACCCGGGGTCTCCGGAGGGCTGCCGCCGGCTGGCGGAGGTCCTTGACCGGCCGTGGGCTGTGCTCTCCGCCGGCGTCCCCTTCGACCAGTTCACCGACGTGCTGCAGGTCGCCTTCGACGACGGGGGTGCGTCTGGCTTCATCGCCGGCCGCTCGGTCTGGCGCGAGTCGCTTCCATTGACCGGCGCGGAGCGGCAGACCTTCCTCGAGTCGGTCGCCCGGCCGCGGCTCGCGACGCTGACCGCCGTCGCCGCCGAGCGGGCCCGGCCATGGGCGGCAGCCACGGACGCCCGCTCTGCAGCCCGGCGGTAACGAATGAGTAACAGGTGCCGGAGGTGTGTTGCCGGGAGGTTACCGATGCGCCTACGGTTTAGACAGCGCTGTCTGACAGCGCTGTCATTTACCGGAGGGAGCGACCTTGCAGGGCCTGCTTTCCGCCGGTGCCGGCTTCGGTCGGGTGGCGTGAGCCGGCGTGGTCGGCCGACCCTGGCCGACGTCGCCGCGAAGGCCGGCGTGAGCCTCAAGACGGCGTCGCGCGTCATCAACGGCGAGTACGGCGTGGCGCCCGCGACCGCTTCGCGGGTCCAGGACGCGGCCCGCGACCTCGGCTTCCGGCCCAATCACTTAGCCCGGACGCTGGCCTCGCGACGGACGAGCGCTGCCGTCGGACTCGTCATCCCCGACCTGTCCGACCCCTTCATCGCCGCTCTCGCGGCCGAGGTCGAGCAGAACCTCGCCGCCCGTGACCTGCAGTTCATGTCCGCCAGCCACGGTGACGACCCCGAGCGCCAGCGGCGGCAGAGCCGGGCCCTGGTGGAGCGGCGGGTGGACGCGCTCGTGGTCGTCTCCGCCCCCGGGGATGCGTCCTACCTCCAGCCGGAGATAGACCACGGCCTCGTCGTCGTCGCGGTCGACCGGCCGCTCGACGGTGTCGCGGTCGACACCGTCGTGGTCGACAACGAGAAGGCCGCCCGGCTGGGCGTGGACGGCATGATCAAGGCGGGCCATCGCCGTATCGCCGCTCTGAGTCTCGACTCCGAGCTCTGGACCCTCACCGAGCGCATCAGGGGCTATCACCACGCCATGGAGCAGGCCGGCATCGCCGTGGACCCGGCGCTGGTTCGCAGCCACTGCGCGGATGTCGCCGAGGCGAGAGCGGTCATGGCCACGATGCTGGCAGCCGACGATCCTCCGACCGCGGTGCTGGCCGCGAAGGGTGGGGTCGGTCGCGCCGCGATCCGCGCGATGCTCGACGCCGGCGTCGTGCTCGACCTCACGGTCTTCGACGAGGTGGCCGACCCGGACCTGCTGGTTATCCCGCCCTCCACCGTCGTCGAGTCCGGCCCGGTGCGGCTCGGGGCGGCGGCCGCATCGATGGTGCTCGAGCGCCTGGACGGCCTGCATGGCCCGGCTCGCGAGATTGTGCTGGCCCCATTGTTCGAACATCCCCGACCGCTTACCCAGGTCCCGCCCACCGGGTCGGACCGCACGGCCCGTGGGGCCCGTGCCAACGCAACCGCACGCCGCACGGCTTGACCTCCCCGCCCGACCCCAGATGGAAGCAGGTGGCTGATGACCTCCAGCGATGACCGAAGCCCGGCGCCGGCGCTGGCCGCGCGCTCGGTGGAGAAGCAGTTCGGGCAGGTGCGCGCGCTGCGCGGCGTCTCGTTCGAAGCGATGGCCGGAGAGGTGACCGCGCTCATCGGAGACAACGGTGCCGGCAAGTCGACGCTGGTCAAGTGCCTCTCGGGCGTACACCGTCCCGACTCCGGCACCATCGAGGTCGACGGCCAGCCGGTCCACATGACCAGCCCGACGGACGCCGAGCGGATGGGCATCGAGACGGTCTATCAGGACCTCGCCCTCGCACCCGACCTCGACGCCGCGTCGAACGTCTTCCTCGGTCGGGAGATCCGCAAGTTCCGGTTCCTCCACGATCAGCCTGCGATGCGCCGCCAGACGGCGAAAAGCTTCGCCGACCTCGGAGTCGGCATGGTGCAGGACCTGCGGGTCCCGGTGGCCTCATTCTCCGGTGGGCAGCGGCAGTCGGTCGCGATCGCGCGCGCAGCGATGTGGGCGCAACACGTGATCCTGCTGGACGAGCCGACGGCGGCGCTCGGTGTGATCCAGACCGCGAAGGTCCTCGACCTCATCCGGCGGGTCCGGGAGCGTGGCCTGGCCGTGGTCTTTATCTCCCACAACCTGCCGCAGGTCCTCGAGGTGGCCGACCGCGTGGAGGTCATGCGGCTGGGCGCACGGGTGGCGCGCTTCAAGAGCGGCGAGACCGATGTGGAACAGCTGATCGCCGCCATTTCCGGCGCATACACGAACGAGGTGGCGGCGTGAGCGGCGTCCAGGACGACAAGACGTCTGAGACCGGGCACCTGCACGCCATGGCGGAGGTCGCCGCCATCGACGCCACCGAGGCCGGCGATGCCGTCCCGGAGGCAGCCGCGACCGAGGGTGCCGGCATGTCGGTCGACACGGCTCCCTCACCGTGGCGCCGGCTCGTCTCCAGCCCTGTCGTGATGACCTTCTTCTTCCTCGCCGTCACGATGGTGCTCTTCTCGATCCTGGCGCCCGGGAAGTTCGGCACTACCAGCAACTTCGAGCAACTGGCGCAGAACGTCGCGATCCTTACCGTTGTCAGTATCGGGACGACCTTCGTCATCGCAACCGCCGGCATCGACCTGTCGATCCCCTCCGGCATCGTCCTCGGCGAGGTCTTCGCTCTGAAGGCGCTCGGCTTGGTCACCGTCGGCTCCGGCACCGCGGTCGACGTCGCGTCAGAGGACACGACCGCGTGGTACGTCGTTGTCGCCCTCGCGGCGTCCTTGCTCTCCGGGCTGCTGCTGGGATTGATCAACGGGTTCACGGTCGGCTACATGCGCATCCCCCCGATGCTCGCGACCCTGGGCACCCTCGGCGGCGGGCTCGGCATCGCCCTGCTGCTCCAGAACGGCGTCAACACCGCGACCTACGCGCTCAACTCCGTGGCGACCGGCCAGGTGATCCCCGGCCTGTCCAACCTGGTGCTCATCGGCCTGCTCGTCGTCGGCATCGGCTACGTCGGGATGCACCGCGCGGTGTTCGGCCGACACACACTGGCGATCGGGTCGAGCGAGGAGTCAGCCCGCCGCGTGGGCCTGAAGGTCGAGCGGCACCTGCTGAAGGTCTACACGGTCGGGGGCCTGGCGAGCGGCTTCGGCGGCTTCCTGTCAGTTGCCTACTTCTCGACCACCTCGGTCGCCGGGCACTCCACCGACAACCTGCAGGCGATCACCGCGGTCGCCCTCGGCGGCACCAGCCTCTTCGGCGGCGTCGCGAGCATCATCGGAACCCTGATTGGGGTCTGGATCCCGGCCGTGCTGCAGAACGGCTTCATCATCATCGGCGTCCAGCCCTACTGGCAGATGGTCGCCGTCGGCGTGGTCCTCATTCTCGCCATCTACTCCGACCAGTTGCGCCGCCGGTCGCGTAGCCGTCGCTGAGTCCCGCCCCGTCCCCACCACCTCACATCAGCGCACCACCACAACCAAAGGAGTGCTCGTGCAGACGAGAAAATTGTTCAGTGCGGTATCTGTCTTCACCCTCGCCCTAGGCCTAGCCGCCTGCGGCGGCGACTCGACCGACGAGGCCGACACCTCGACGAGCGAGACCAACGGGGCGGCTGGTTCGGAGGAGAGGTCCATCACCTTGATGGTCGGAGTGAAGGGTGACCCGTTCTACGTGTCCATGGAGTGCGGCGCGCGGGAGGCTGCGGAGGCCGCTGGCGCAACGCTCGAGGTGCAGGGCCCGGACAAGTTCGACGCCACCCTGCAGAACCCGATGCTCGACGCCGTCGCGTCGACGAAGCCCGACGCTCTGCTCGTCGCTCCCAATGACGTCAAGGCGTCGGTGCCGCCGCTCAAGCGCATCCAGGACGGCGGCACCAAGGTCGTGCTCGTCGACACCACCGTGGACGACGACACGATCGGTGTGTCGCGCATCGCGACGGACAACAACCTCGGTGGCCAGAAGGCAGCCGAGGCCCTAGACGAGCTCGGTGTCACGGGCAAGGTACTCGTCATCTCGACTGACCCCGGTGTGTCCAGCGTCGACGCTCGCGTCGACGGCTTCGGCACCAAGGCGGAAGAGCTGGGCTTCACGCAGGTCTCGGACACGCAGTACTCCCACAACACCGCGTCGACCGCCGCCCAGGTCGTATCGGCCGCATTGGCCAAGGACCCTGACCTGGAGGGTGTCTTCGCAACCAACCTGTTCACCGCTCAGGGTGTGGCCACCGGCGTCAAGCAGGCTGGGAAGTCCGGTAAGGTCAAGATCGTCGGTTTCGACGCAGGTCCCGACCAGATCAAGCAGCTCGAAGCCGGTGACGTGCAGGCCCTGGTCGCACAGAAGCCCTACGACATCGGTCTGCAGGGTGTCGAGCAGGCGCTGGCCGCGCTTGACGGCGAGTCCGTCACTGCGGAGATCCAGACCGAGTCCCTCGTCGTCACCCAGGACAACATGGACGACCCCGAGGTCAGCAAGTACATCTACAAGGCCAGCTGCTGACGCTGCCCGAGCGGACGCAGTGACAGCGCCCGCCGCCCCGCCGAGCGATCGGTGGGGCGGCGGTGCCTGCCATCCGACTGCCCAACGGAAGAGAGGCACACGATGAAGGCAGTCCGCTACGACGCCCCGCGCAGCTTTGCGGTGACCGACGTCCCCGTGCCTGAGGCCGGGCCGGGCCAGGTGCGGATCCGGGTGGAGCAGGTGGGTGTCTGCGGCACCGACCTCCATATCCACAACGGCGACTTCAACGCTGTCTTCCCGCTAATCCCCGGCCACGAGCTGGTCGGGGTCGTCGACGTGGCCGGCGACGGGGTCACTCGGTTCACCTCGGGAGAGCACGTGTCGGTGAACCCCAACATCTACTGCGGGAGGTGTGACTACTGCCTGTCGGGCCGGCTGATCCTGTGCTCCGACTCCAAGGGGCTGGGCAGCAACTACCCCGGGTTCTTCGCGGAGTACGTGACCGTGCCGGAGACGCTCGTCTTCTCCGTCGAGGGCCTCCCGCTCGACACCGCGGTCTTCACCGAACCCGCCGCCTGCGCCATGCACGGCCTGGAGACCCTCGACATGCGCCCGGGGTCGAGCGCACTGGTCTTCGGCGCAGGCCCGACGGGTTTGCTGCTGTCCCAGCTCATCGCCTCCGGTGGCGCGTCGTCGGTCACCGTCGCGGGCCCGACGCAATTCAAGCTCGACCGGGCCGCGGCGCTCGGTGTCAGCTCGACCGTGCTCCTCGAGCGCGGCGACCCCGAAGGCAACCAGCGACGGGTGCGGGACGCGTCCGGCGGAGCCGGCTACGACGTCGTGGTCGAGGCGACGGGGTCCACCGAGATCGGCGACATCTGCGTCCCGCTCACCCGCAATGGAGGCACGGTCCTCGTCTACGGGGTGACCCGTGGCGACGAGGTGGTGTCGTTCCACCCCTTCGACGTCTTCCGTCGGGAGATCACGATCAAGGGCTCGTTCGCGGAGATGACGTCCTTCGCCGCCGCCATCGCGGCGCTGCGCGCGGGCCGGGTTCGTACCGACGGCATCATCACCCACCGGTTCTCCCTCGACCAGTACGAGAAGGCGCTCGACGCGGTCGCCCATGACCGCACAGTCCACAAGGTTGTGCTGGTCCCGTAACCATGAGCCGCCGGCCCGCCCTGCTGGGCATCGACCTCGGCACCAGCTCGGTCAAGGCGGCGCTGGTCGATCTCGAAGGGCACCTGCTCACCGCGGTCAGCGTCGGCTACCCGGTCGCGCACCCACGTCCGGGCTGGGCCGAGACCGACCCGGCGCTCTGGTGGGCCGCGATCCGCGACGCCGTCCGACAGGCGAGCAACGACGTCACCGGGGCGGAACCCGTGGCGATCGGGCTCTCGGGCCAGATGCACGGCTTGGTCGCAACCGACGCGGCTGGGGCAGCGGTCCGACCCGCCCTGCTGTGGTCCGACGCACGAGCCGTCGACGAGCTCGCGATCTACCGGCGGTTGCCGGCCGAGGTCCGCGGCCGGCTGCGCAACCCGCTGTCGCCAGGTATGGCGGGGCCGCTGCTGGGTTGGTTGGCGCGCCACGAGCCGGCGAGCTTCGCGGCCACCCGCTGGGCGCTGCAGCCCAAGGACTGGGTCCGCGCCCGGCTCACCGGCGAGGTTAGAGCCGAGCCGAGCGACGCGTCGGCGACCCTGCTCTACGACATCCCGGGTGACCGGTGGGACCACGACGTCTTGGCCGCGCTGGGTGTGGACCCCGGCGTTCTGGCGCCGCTGCTGCCGACATCGGGTTCCCACGCGGGCACTTTGCTGCCTGAGGTCGCCAATGACCTCGGGTTGGCCCCCGACCTTCCTGTCGCCGCCGGCGCGGCCGACACGGCGGCGGCGGCCCTGGGTTCCGGGCTGGTCAAGCCCGGAACCGCGGCGCTCACGATCGGCTCGGGCGTCCAGCTCGTCATGCCGGTCGCCGAGCTCATCGCAGCCGGGGACGACAACCCGGTCACCCACCTCTACCGCGCCGCCACCGACACGGGCTGGTATGCGATGGCGGCGGGCCTGAACGCCGGCCTTGCCCTCGACTGGGTTCGAACCGTGCTGGGCGTCTCCTGGCCGCAGCTCTACGCGGCGGCGGACGGCGAGCTGCGTCCCTCGGACCCGATGTTCCTTCCGCACCTCAGCGGAGAGCGCACGCCCTACCTCGACCCGGACATGCGCGGTGGTTGGGTCGGCCTGGCGTCTCACCACGACCGCAACGCGTTGCTGCGCGCGGCGCTGGAAGGCGTCGCTCTCGCCGTCCGGGACGCGCTGGACAGCCTGCGCGACAC
>JACCUZ010000423.1 GCA_013698395.1 Sporichthyaceae bacterium | reverse complement strand
GCCGTGCGCCGCTGGCCGCGCTGTGCTGGGCGGTGACCGTTTACTACCTGCCCCAGGCGATCGTGCAGCATGACGTGCCGTTACTGGGCGGGTTCGTGCCGCTCATCGTGCTGACGGCCTCCGCCGGCTACTCGTGCCCCCGGCGTCGGGCATTGCTAGCCGCGGCGATCGCCCTTGTGGGTCTCGTCACCGTGACGCTGGCCACGCCGTGGCTTCGCTCGCCCGCCTACTTCAGCTACAACGTCGTCTTCCTGCTCGCCCCGTGGCTCGCGGCGCGCGGTCTACGTGAGCGGGAGGACCGGGCCGCCGCACTCGGTGCTGCCCTCGCCGGCGAGCGAGCGACCAAGGACGCAGCGATACGTGAGGTGGCCCGCGCGGAGCGGGTGCGCATCGCCCGCGAGCTGCATGACATCGTCGCGCACAGCGTCTCGGTGATGGTGATCCAGATGGGGGCCGCGCGGATGCGGTTGCCGACCGGGGCTAGGGGTGCGGAGGCGCCGCTGCTTGCCGCTGAGGACGTCGGCAGACATGCCCTGGACGACCTGCGCCGGCTGCTCGGCGTCCTGCGTGCGGACGAGGAGGTCGGCAACGGCTCCTCGGGCAGAAGTCCGCAGCCCCCGCAGCCCGGGCTGTCCCAGCTCGGCGCCTTGGTCACGCAAACCAGAGCCGCGGGAGTGCTCGTCGAGGTGGAGGTAGAAGGTGACCCGGTGGAGCTGCCGGCCGGGCTCGACCTGACGGCGTACCGGATCGTGCAGGAGGCCCTGACCAACATCCTCAAGCACAGCGGGGCAGCCCATGCGACGGTCCGGCTCGCCTACAAGCCCTCATCGCTGCTCCTTGACGTCGTCGATGACGGACCGCATACCCCGGCCAATGAAGGAAACGGGCACGGCCTCGTCGGCATCAACGAGCGTGTGTCACTCTTCGGCGGGACGGCCAGGACCGGGCGCGTCCCCGGCGGCGGCTGGCGTGTGCATGCCGAACTTCCCCTGCCGGTCCCGTCACGGCATGACCAGCGCGCCACGGTCCTCCCGACATCGTGATCCGTGTCCTGATCGCCGATGACCAGGCCCTGGTGCGTGGTGGGTTCGGCATGATCCTGGCGGCGCAGCCGGACATGGACGTCGTTGGTATGGCCGAGGACGGCGCGCAGGCCGTGGCACTCGCCTTGGAACTCGCGCCGGAGATCGTGCTCATGGACGTCCGCATGCCGGAGATGGACGGCGTGGAAGCTACCCGCCGAATCCTCGCCGACCCGGCGGTCACCACGAAGGTCGTCATGCTCACAACCTTCGACCTCGATGAGTACGTCTACGCCGCCCTCGTCGCGGGCGCGTCGGGCTTCCTGCTCAAAGAGACTCGCCCTGAGGTGCTCGCCGATGCGGTGCGCACGGTCGCCGGGGGCGAGGCACTGCTAGCTCCGACGGTCCTGCGCCGGCTTGTCGATCAGCACGCCTCTGCCGCGACACCGGACGATCCCGAGCGGCTGTCCGCGCTGACCGACCGGGAGGTGGAGGTACTGCGGTTGATCGGTCGCGGCTCCAGCAACAGGGAGATCTCGCAGGTGCTCTGGGTCGCGGAGGCGACGGTAAAGACGCACGTCACCCGCATTTTCAGAAAGCTCGGCCTGCGCGATCGAGCGCAGGCCGTGGTGCTCGCCTACGAGACCGGCCTGGTCAAGGCAGGGGATCCGGCCTGATGTCGCTGCCGCAATGAGCCTCCACGAGGCTGAACTCCGAAGCCCGTATCGCTTGCGCTCAACACCCCGTCATCAGGCATGAGCGTGGCGTCGACCCTGGCCAACGTGCTTCAACCCCACCCGTACAGCCGCATGATCATCCGCGTCACCGAACGAACATAGCCGTCACTACGCACCGGCGGCTGACTTCCGCACTGCCGCCGACCGGCAGGCGGAAGCGGCTCCCGGTGTCCTCCCGGCACGCCGGGGATGCGCACAAGACGGCCTCCCACGCCAGCGGGCGACCGTCAGCGATTCGGAAACAGGGAATAGCTGGGGAAGTTTCCGTAGAGCCGTTCGTCCTCGCCCTCGGGGCTGTGTGTAACGGCCTGGACTAGCAAGTCGCCGCCGACGAAGGCGCCCTTCCACGATTCGCCGATGCCGCCGAAGACTTCCTCGCGGTCGCCGCGGCTTCGTGGTTTGTTGATGCCGACCTTGAACGCCTGCAGCTGCCCGCCGACGCGGGTGGCGAAGTCGCTGTCGTCGGTGGCCAGACTCGCGACGAGGCAGCCGTTGCTGGCGTTCATTGCGGCGAGCAGCTCGGACTCGGTGTCAACGCACACGACGGAGTCGAGCGGGCCGAAGGGTTCGGCGTGGTGCAGAGACCAGTGGGCTGGTGGTTCGAGGATGCAGGCGGGGGCGACGTACGCCGACGTGTCCTGGCCGTCGAGGAACCGTCCCTCTCCGAGCGAGCCTCGATGTAGCGGGAGCCCGCGGCCGCTTGTCGCCTCGTCGAACTGTTGCTCCAACTCGGCAGCCTTGCGGGCGCCGATGAGCGGTCCGAAGTCCAGCTCCGGCAGCGGGTCGTCGGCGTTCTCGACGGCGAGCGGGTGGCCGAAGCGCAGACTCTGGACGACCGGAAGATACGTGTCGAGAAAGGCTGGCAGCAGACGGCGCTGCACCACGTAACGCGGATAGGCGGTGCAGCGCTGCTTGGCGTATTCGAATCCTTTACGCAAGTGCTGGGCAAACAGGTCCCACTGGGTAAAGTCCCAAATGCCCCAGGCGTTGAGCCCCTCCTGCTCGAGGAAGTGGCGGCGTCGCCGGTCGGCAAGCGAGGTGGCGGCTGCGCGTCCGTTGGACCTGCCTCCGACGAAAGCGAGCGCACCGATGCCGGAGCTGCTGATGAGGGCATCGCCGAGCCGACCGCCGGCGCCGCTGAGCAGGGTGAGCGGCAGCCCGGCGCGGGCGAGGAAGGCGTGCGCCAAGGTGAGACAGTGGAAGCCGCCCTGGCTAGGTGTCTTCGCAATCACCGCGTTGCCGGCCAGGGCCTGCACGAGCTCCGCGTGCACCTGCACGCTCATCGGGTAGTTCCAGCTCGCGATGTTGGATACCGGGCCCGGCAACGGCTGCCGCTCGTGATCGGTGCCGACAGCTAGCTGCCGCTCGATCTCGTCGACGTACCACCGGACACCGTCGAGGCACCTGTCGACATCAGCGACCGCGAGTCGCCACGGCTTGCCGATCTCCCAGACCAGCAGCATCGCGAGTAGCTCGCGGTGCAGCGTCATCTCGTCGACCGCGCGGGTGACTCTCTCGCGGCGCTCGTCGAGGTCGACCGTTGACCACGTGGAGTGCTGCTCGCAGGCGTAGGCGACCGCAGACTCTGCCACGTCGCGCTGGACCCGCGGCGGCCCTTGGATCGGCGACATGTCCACCGGCGTGACGTGGTGTCCCGGCATTCCTACGCGCTGCCACTCGCCGTGCAGCAGATTGCGGATGCGGTCAGTCTCGAATGCCTCTGGAGCGACCGACACGCATCGCTCGTAGGTCTGCGACCACGACGTCCCTGGCTTGAGCTGCGCGTTCGTCATGATCTCTCCTCCCAGGTGGCTCGGCCCTGGGCGGCTCACCCATGCGGCGTGCGGGGCGGTCGCAGACTATCCCCAACGTTCGGAGGGTCGCGCAGCGTGGACGCTCCGCCCGACGTGAATGTTGATCATGTGGAACGGGCGAAAGTTACGCAGAAGTAGTCGCTGTCGCGGATGCCCGAAAATGCTGCGCGGCCCTGTAGCGCGCGTCGTTAGCGGGCGGACGAGCTCGTCACCCGCAACTTGACGGATTCGTAGGCCGCACAGCGACACGCCGCGTAAAGCTCATGCGGTTCGGCCACACCAGGAAGCCTTATCTCGCGTGGCATAGCAATGGCCAGACTGGGGGTGCTGACTCGTCGCACAGGACCGACCCCCTGCCGCGCCACCCATTCCTGAGCGACATCTTGCAAGGCAACGGTGATCTCTTTGTCAGGACCGTGGATGGTTGGACGATAACCGAGGCGGGGGGCCGCTTTCCCGACCGGAGGCCTGCAACGCCGCCTGTCTACGCGCCGAAGTTCGGCCCAGGCTCCGAGCGACCACGCAGATGCGGGCACGTAGGTAGATTTTAATGCTGAGTGGCTGTCGATCTCCGGTGGACAGTTCCGGTCGGCTAAGGCAGCACTCGGACACCGCCCGGGTCGAACTTCCCTTCGGCACTTCGAGCGGGACGCTTGATGTGCGCTTCCGTCAGGCTGAGGCATCCGCCGGTGCTGGCAGTGGCGATGGGTGTCGCTCCGGAGCTGGCACCACCGATCGGGAGCGGCACATGCCGAGCGCCTACTCGGGAAGAGCCGGCTCGGCGGGAACGGGCATGCTTCGCACGGCTTAGAGTGCCGAAACCCTCTGAGAGGAGCGGCGATGGTCTCGTTCATGCGGATCTATG
>JACCUZ010000405.1 GCA_013698395.1 Sporichthyaceae bacterium | reverse complement strand
CCCAGGACCGGCACGCCGAGGGTCTCGAGACGTTCCAGCGTCGCCGGCACGTCGAGGATGGACTTGACGCCTGCGCAGACGATCGCGACTGGCGTTGTGGCCAGGGTCTGCAGGTCCGCTGACTCGTCCCACGTGGAGCGGGCGTCGCGGTGCACTCCGCCGAGCCCGCCCGTGGCGAAGACCTCGATGCCGGCTCGGGCCGACAGGTGGGAGGTGGCCGCCACCGTCGTCGCTCCCGTGCCACCTCTGGCGACGAGGGTCGCCAGGTCGCGGGTGCTGACCTTGACGACGTCGTCGCTGGTGGCGATGCGCTCCAGCGAGGCGTCGTCCAGTCCCACCATTGGCGAACCGTCGACCACGGCGATCGTCGCGGGGACCGCTCCGCCCCGACGTACGGCCTCCTCGATCTCGCGGGCGATGCGCAGGTTGTCGGGCCGGGGGAGACCGTGACTGACGATCGTCGACTCGAGCGCCACCACCGGTCGACCTTTAGCGAGAGCGTCGGCCACCTCGGGCAGGACGGTCAGCACACAGGCACGTTATCTGGACCGGGATACCACGCAGCCAGGTGTGACGGACGGCAGCGAACGCCACTGCCCCGCCTGTCACTGCCGCCGATGCGGGGGCGGTCGGTTGCACCCGGGCGGGTACGGCTCTGGGCCGAGGACGCGGCCGTCCCGGTGGCGCACGACATAGCGGCCGTCGGGAAGGCGCTCGGCGCTCCAGCCGCCCTCGTGCAGGGAGGTGTGGTGGCCGCTGCACGGCAAGCCGCCATTGGCGACGGTGGTCGTTCCGAGGTCGGACCACCACGTCAGGTGGTGACCGTCAGCCCAGGCGACGGGGCGGTCACACCACGGCCAGATGCAGCGGTCACCGTCTCGAGCGATCATCACGCGCTTCTGCGCTGGCGTGAAGTAGCGGCGGTCGGTGCGGGTGCGGGTGACCTCGCCGTCAGGGCCGATGGTGACGGTCGTGAGCTGCGCATCGCAGGCGACACGTCGTGCGGTGGACCCGGTGATGGGGCCGACCCGGGAGAGTGTGGCGCCCGGGGAACCGCCGCATACGTACCCCGCCGCGGGGTCTCCCGCAACCGGCACGCCCGAGGTCGGCTTGCCCGTACTCCCGGCGCCCGCGACTGTGGCGGCGTCGACAGTGACGATGACCTGCGCGTGCAGGCCGCTGCCGTCCTGTCGGGAGGCGACCGTGTCCAGGTAGTGGCGGGCGATGTCGACCAGTCCGTCGAGCCGGCGTTGGGCAGCCGTGCGCGAGTCGCCGGCGACCAGGGGCGAGGCGGCGTCGACGGCGGTCTGCAGCAGCGCGCCCGACACCTCGTCTGCGAGTCCGCTGATCGCGACGGAGCCGTCGAGGGTCGACGCGAAGCTGACACCGCGCCGGTCGTAGCGCCGCATTGCGGCCTCGTCGGCGCCATCGGGATCCAGGGCGTGCTGAAACCGTTTCATGATCGAGGCAACCGCTCGGACGTCGGCCTCCCGAGCCACCTCGACAACCTCCGCCTCGATCAGGGCGACCGCTTCGGGAGGCGTGTCGTCCACACCGCCAGCGATGACCTGCGCGTGGCGGCCAGAGATAGCACCGTCGGCCAGCGCGGCTGCGGTCAAAGGCAGGACACCGGCACGCAGAATGCGGGCCGTGCGCACGGTGGCAGCTGCCGACGAGCCGGTGGCCCGCACGTGGTGGCGCAACCATGCAGAGCTGGTCAGCGCTCCCTCGTGGACGTGGGAGCCGCGGGCGTCCACCTCGCCGACAGCAGCGAGGATCACCGACTCCAACCGGGCCTGGGCACGCCGCGCGGCGACGATCAGCGCAGTCAGCTCGTCGTGGCACAGATCCCGGATCCCGCCATGCGCAAGACCGGTCTGCAGCGAGTCAAGCGCGCCAACAACCGAGTCCATGGCGGACGCGGTAGTCGAATACATGTTCGAACGGTACCGGAGGGGTAGGACATGCGCCCGGGCCTGAGGACGTTCAGCGCCCAGCTCCGCGCAAGGTGCAAGGATGGTCGCCATGACCGACACCTCGCTGGCTGGCCTTCGCGCTGCCATCGACCACGCCGGCTACCACCCCCAGCTGGTCGCCGACGCGATCGACGCCGCGGTGGCAGGCGAGCCGATCGAGGCCTTCGTCGTGCACCAGGAGACCACCTTCGACTCCGACGAGGTACGTCGTCACATCACGGTCCTGGTGCTCACACCGGGAAGGCTGGTCCTGGGACATGCCGACGACCACCCCGCCGACCCGGTGACCCCAAGCGCCTACGTGACAGCGTCCACGGAGGCAGTGCCGCTCTCCAGCGTCCGCTCGGTCGTTGTCAACCGGGTCGTCACGGACCCGATGCGCTACCGCGGCGGGGCCGCCCCCAATGAGGTCACCATGACGCTCGGCTGGGGCGCTGTCAGCCGGATCGAGCTAGAACCGGCTACCTGTGGCGACCCGGACTGCGAGGGCGACCACGGTTACACCGGTTCCGCAGCGGCGGACGACATCGCCCTGCGGGTGAGCGAAGCAGCCGAGGGCGCCGACGCGGTCGCCAGGATGCTCGGCTTCGCCGCGGCGCTCTCGCGCGCCACGGCTCGGTGAGCAGTCCCGCACCGTCCGCGCCCCCGATTCCCGCCTTCGGCGGCGGGTCGATCGCCGATGTCCTTCCCGCCGTTCTGTCCGGGCTCGACGTGCCGGGTGGAAGGTCGTGCCTGCCCCTCGTGACGGGCCGGCAGATCTGTCTTCTGCTCGTCGATGGGCTGGGCTGGAACGCACTGCGCGCTGCCCCCGACGCGGCGCCGTTCCTGAGCTCGCTGGTCGACGCACCGTCGAGCCGGGTCCTCACCTCGGTGTACCCGACGACGACCCCCATCGCCCTCACCTCGTTGGGCACTGGTCTTGCCCCCGGCGAGCACGGCGTCACCGGCCTGTACCTGCGGCTGCCCTCGGGACAGGTCGTCAACACGCTGGCCAACCCGGCGGAGACCGACATGCGCGTCTTGCAGCCTCGGGCGACGGCTTTCGAGCATGCCGTGGCGGCCGGCGTGACCGTCACCAGAGTGGGCCCGGCCTCGTTCGACGGGCCCGGGCTGACCGAGGCTGCACTGCGCGGTGGTCGATATGTCGCCGCGGAGTCGGTCGGGGAGCGGGTCGCCGCAGCGACCGCGGGAGTCCGCCGGGCAGACACCTCTCTGACGTACGTGTATCACGGCGATCTCGACGCCACCGGCCATCGGAGCGGTTGCGGCAGCGACGCGTGGCTGCAAGAGCTCGTCCACGTCGACCGAGTCGCAGAGCAGCTGGCCGACGCGTTGCCGGCCGCAGCGACCCTGCTGATCACCTCCGACCACGGGATGGTCGACGTGTCAGCAGACAACCGCTGGGACGTCGCCACCACGCCGGCCCTCTCCGACGGCGTGCATGCGATCGCGGGTGACCTGCGCGCCATCGACGTGCACACGCGGCCGGACGCCGCAGCCGACGTACTCGCGGCCTGGCGGGAGACGCTGGGGGAGGAGTTCTGGGTGCTCTCCCGCGCCGAGGCGGTCGACGTGGGGTTGTACGGCCCGGTGGTGTCCGACGGGGTGCGCCCCCGGATCGGCGACGTGGTTGCCGCAGCCATCGGCGACGCGGCCGTCGTGGACTCCCGGCTGATGCCTCGCCCTGTCCTGGCTCTCGTGGGGCTGCACGGCTCGGTCACCGACGACGAGCTGCTCGTCCCGCTCCTGGTGCACACGGCCTGACGGAGCACCGGAGGTCGGCCGTCTTCGAGGCGGAAAGAGAGGGGGTCGCGCCCTCCCCTCGAC
>JACCUZ010000372.1 GCA_013698395.1 Sporichthyaceae bacterium | reverse complement strand
GGTCAGTTCGGCGCTCATCGGCGTGGAGTCTGCACCACCGGGAGGTCGATACCGCCCTTCGGGTCGGGTGGTACGCGGGATCGGCCGTTCCGGTGAGGGCCGGTAACCGAAGGGCTACCCCAGGTAGTTCTTTCGGGCTAGGTATTCCCAAGCGCACGCGGCGCGCCTACGTTCAGGGGTACCCCCATGATCAGCTCACTTCCACAAGGAGTTCTCTTGACCAGATCCCCTCGCAGGGCGGCCCTAGCCCTGCTCGCAGCCGGCGGGCTCGTCCTCGCCGCCCCAGGGTTCGCCTCCGGCGATGCAGGCGCCTCGGGCGGCGCCTCTGACGTCATGCCCGTGCCCGACGCTCAGCATGGCCCCTCCGACGGCCACCTGATCGGTTCCGGCGCCTGGGGTGGCGTCGAGCTCGTGTCCAAGGAAGAAGTCACCCAGACCGAGGGCCTGGTCGCCGACGTGGCCGTCAGCCCCGACGGCATGTGGGCCTATCTCGCCAACTGGGGCGAGCCGGACTGCGCGGGACCGGAGACCGGCGGCCAGACCTCGCCGGACGCCGGCGCCTGGGTCATCAGTCTGGAGGACCTCAGCAACCCGGAGACGGTCGGCTTCATCCCGTCCCACCAGGACACCCGGCCCGGTGAGGGCATGCAGGTCGTCAACATCACCACGAAGCAGTTCAGCGGCGACGTTCTGGTCATGAACAACGAGCCCTGCGGCAAGAACGGCAAGGGCGGCATCTCCATGTGGGACGTCACCGACCCGCTCAAGCCCAAGCGGATCGCCGAGAACTTCGGTGACACGGGCAGCATCCCCGGGGTCAACCAGACCCACAGCGCCTTCGCGTGGGACGCTGGTGACCGGGCGTACCTGGTCGCCCAGGACAGCAACGAGTCGGCCGAGACCGACCTCGACATCTTCGACATCACCAACCCGAAGCGCCCCCGGCTCATCGCCGAAGTCGCGCTCAACGACTTCGACGTCGACCAGCCCGACATCGGCCTGACCGACTCGGACCTGCACGACATGACGGTCAAGTACATCGAGGGTCACTGGATCCTGCTCGCGTCCTACTGGGACGGCGGCTACGTCCAGCTCAACGTTGATGACCCGGCCAACCCAGTGTTCATCGGCGACACCGACTTCACCAACCCGGACCCCGAGCTGTTCGAGTCGACGGGCGCCGAGCTGACACCGGAGGGCAACGCCCACCAGGCCGAGTACACCTCCGACAACAAGTACTTCATCGCGACGGACGAGGACTTCGGGCCGTACCGCGCGGACGACTTCAAGATCGTCACAGGACCGTACGCCGGGGAGTACCCGTCCGTCATCGTCCCCGGCGCCCTGGCACCGGCCGCCCTAGACGACCTGACCCTCAACGGGCCGACCGTCTACGGCGGCTACGGCTGCCCAGACTCGGCGGCCATCCCAACGCCGGAGAGCATCCCCGGGTACCTCGACTCGCTCGAGGCGGACGAGGAGAAGATCATCGTCCTCCAGCGCGGTCCGTCCGGTGACCCCAGCGCGCCCGAGGGGGCTTGCTTCCCCGGTGAGAAGGCGCACGAAGCCGCGCTGGCCGGCTGGGACGCCGTCGTGTTCGTCAGCCGCCACACGGCCGACGACTCCGTTCCGTTCTGTGGCTCTGGCGCGTTCGTCGACCCGATCGTCGGCATCTGCACGACGCACGAGGCGTTCCACAAGATGTTCAACGCAGAGCCGGTAACCGGTCCCTGGACCTATCCGGACGGGCCGGCCATCGGCACCATCGGTGCCGAGATCGAGGTCGGTTCCATCTTCGACGGCTGGGGCTACGTCCACCTCTACGACCGCACGACCATGAAGGAGCTCGACACCTGGGCGGTTGACGAGGCGCATGACCCGACGTACGCGATCGGATATGGCGACCTGTCCGTCCACGAGGTGGCCACGTCCCAGGTCGACCCGGACATCGCCTACTACTCCTACTACGCGGCCGGCTTCCGGGTGACCGAGATCCAGGGCACCGAGCTCGTGGAGGTAGGTGGTTACCTCGCCCCCGACGGCAACAACTTCTGGGGCGTTGAGGTGTTCCAGCGCGACGGCAAGGAGTACGTCGCGGCCAGCGACCGTGACTTCGGCCTGTACATCTTCAAGTACAACCCGACGCCGTAGCACCACGCGGCGACGAGAGGGGCCGGTGCCTTCGGGCTCCGGC
>JACCUZ010000371.1 GCA_013698395.1 Sporichthyaceae bacterium | reverse complement strand
CTGACCCGGCTGGTCGAGCCCGAGGGCGATGAGCCGTTCATCCTGCACCCGGGTGAGTTCGTGCTCGCCAGCACGTACGAGGTGATAACCCTTCCGAATGACGTCAGCGCCAGGCTCGAGGGCAAGGCGCTGGCGATTTCGACGCCGGTTGCTACGCCTAATGGCTGGACGACTATGGGGGAGCTAGTTCCGGGTGACGAGGTATTCGGGGCGGACGGCCTACCGTGCAGTGTCATCGCGGCGACTGCGGTGATGACAAGCCGGCCATGCCGGGAGGTCGAGTTCTCGGACGGCTCCGTGATCGTCTGCGACGCCTCTCACCAGTGGGTGACGCAGAGCAAGGCCGAGCGCGAGCACGGACTCCGCAACTCCTCGGTCCGAACTACGGATGAGATCGCTGCCTCTCTTCGGGTGCGCGGAGAGACCAACCACCACGTTCGACTTGCGGCGCCTGTCCAGCACCCCACCCAGGTGTTGCCCGTGCACCCGTATGTCTTAGGAGTATGGCTGGGTGACGGCACCTCGAACAAAGCCGAGGTCACTTGCGCCCCGGAGGATGCTGAGGTGCTCGAACACATCGTTGCCGCGGGCTATCGGGTCTGGCCGTCGTCTGGCAGGTTCGCCTGGCGCATCGGCGGCCTCTGTCCAGGAGCTGTGGGCAGGCGCAGGAACGAGGCTGGGCAGTTCGCTGCGGATCAATCCTTGTCCAGCACCTTGCGGTCGTTGGGCCTTCTGGGTCACAAGCACGTGCCTTCGTCGTACCTCGTGGCGAGCGTTCCTCAACGGCTGGCTCTGCTGCAGGGCCTCATGGATTCCGACGGCCATGTAGACGTCGACGGTCGCTGCGAGTTCAGCAACACCAACGAAACTCTCGCCGATGCTGTGGTCGAGCTAGCAGCAAGCCTTGGCCTGCGGCCCGCCAAACGAAAGAAGCGAGCGATGCTGAACGGCATCGACTGCGGTCCTTGTTTCCAGGTCAAGTTCACGCCTCGCCTCTCGGTGTTCCGACTCGCCCGCAAAGTCGGACGTCTCAAGACGGACGACAGGGCACACGATTTCCGTGGGATCCGAGCCGTCCGCGCGGTCCCCTCCGTCCCGGTGCGCTGCATCCAGGTGTCAGAACCCAACGGTGTGTATCTGGTCGGGCGGCGTTACATTCCCACCCATAACAGCTCGCTGGGGCGGCTGGGCCTGCTCACCCATTCCACGGCGGGGTTCATCGACGCCGGCTTCTCTGGTCACGTGACCCTCGAGCTGTCCAACGTCGCCACGCTGCCGATCAAGCTTTGGCCGGGCATGAAGATCGGGCAGCTGTGCTTCTTCCGGCTGTCCAGTCCGGCCGAGGCACCGTACGGCACGGGGGCCGAGGGGTCCCGCTACCAGGGCCAGCGTGGACCCACCCCGTCCCGGTCGTTCCAAAACTTTCATCGCACCCGCATCTGACCCGCCTTCACCGGCCGCGTCGATCACGGGCGGATTCAAGTGGTTGACCACGTATACGTGGTCAACGCACGCTGCGCTAGGCGTCGACGCCTGCTGAAGCGGTCAATGACCAGGTATACGTGGTCAAGTTCCGTCCACCGGCACCACCGTGATGTTGCGTTTGACGGAGCGGAGCATGAGCTGGGCGACGTCGAGGACGTCGACGTCCTCGCGGGCGGTGCCGTCCTGCTTCTTGGCGGCCACCGCGTCGCCGAGCATGACCAGGCAGAAAGGGCAGGCGGTGGAGACGACGTCGGGGTCCAGGGCCAGGGCTTCGTCGACGCGTTCGACGTTGACCCGCTTGCCGATCTTCTCCTCCATCCACATCCGGGCCCCGCCGGCGCCGCAGCAGAAGCCGCGCTCCTTGCAGCGGTGCATCTCCTGGGTGCGCAGGCCGGGCACGCCGGCGAGGATCTCGCGGGGCGGGGTGTAGCCCGAGTTGTGCCGGCCGAGGTAGCACGGGTCGTGGTACGTAACGAGGGCGTCGATGGGGGTGATCGGGGTGAGCCGGCCTTCCGCCACCAGCCGGGAGAGCAGCTGGGTGTGGTGCACGACCTCGTAGGTGCCGCCGAGCTGGGGGTACTCCCGGCCCAACGAGTTGAAGCAGTGGGGGCAGGTCGCCACGATCACGGTGCGCCCGGCGCCGGCCTCGTCCAGGGTCTCGATGTTCTGCTGGGCCAGCATCTGGAAGACGAACTCGTTTCCCAGCCGGCGGGCCGGGTCACCCGAGCACGCCTCGGCCTCCCCGAGCACCGCGAAGCGCACACCGGCGATGTGCAGCAGCTCGGCGAACGCCCGGGTGGTCTTCTTCGCCCGGTCCTCCAGCGCCCCGGCGCAGCCGACCCAGTACAGGTAGTCCACCTCCGCCAGATCCGTCACGTCCTCCCCGACCACCGGAACGTCGAAGGGCAGCCCCTTGGCCCAGTCCAGCCGGGCCCGGGCGCCCAGCCCCCACGGGTCACCCTTGTTCTCCAGGTTGCGCAGCATCGTCCCGGCCTCGGAGGGGAACGAGGACTCGACCAGCACCTGGAACCGGCGCATGTCCAGAATGTGGTCCACGTGCTCGATGTCGACCGGGCACTGCTCCACGCACGCCCCGCAGGTGGTGCACGACCACAGCACGTCGGGGTCGATCACCCCGCCCTCCTCCAGGGTGCCGACCAGCGGCCGGTCCACCTGCGCCTGACCCGGCGTCGGCACCCGACCGAACCCCGACTCCGGCACGTGCCCGTACCCACCCGGCCGCCCGCCCTGCCCCGCGCCCTGCCCCGGGTGCTGGGC
>JACCUZ010000403.1 GCA_013698395.1 Sporichthyaceae bacterium | reverse complement strand
CGGTGTGCGCACCCATCTGCAGAGCGGCAACGCCGTGTTCTCGGCACCCGCCCGATCACCGCGAGACGTCGGGTCAGCGATGGAGAAGGCGATCTCTACGGAGCTCGGCCTCCCGGTGCGCGTCGTGGTCCGCACCGCCGCGCAGCTGGCGGCCGTCGTGGCGGCTGACCCGCTCGGCGACCGGGCCAGCGACCACGCCCGCTATCTCGTGGTCTTCTGCGAGAAGCCGGTGTCGAAGAAGGCCCTGCGCGACCTCGATCCGGCCGCCTATGCGCCGGAGGAGTTCGTGGTCGTGGGCAGCGAGGTCTACCTCTGGCTGCCTGCCGGCTCGCACGCCAGTCGGCTCGCGAACGCGTTGACCGAGAAGCGGTTGGGTGGGACGACGACGTCACGCAACTGGCGCACAGTGCTGGCGCTGGACGAGCTAGCCCGCGGAGGGGGTGGGTGAGAAGTCGAGCAACGACATAGCCTCCCAGTCCTCCGGGCCATAGCTCCCGAAGTGCCAGAGGCTCGCACCGCTGACGCCCGCGTCGTTGCAGGCGCCGACGAACGCAGCAGCCTCGCGAGGCCCCAGGAACCCCGCCACACCACCGATCACGTGCAGTACCAGGGTCGGGCCTAGGCGTTCCCGGAGGAACGCGATGTTGCCCGCGGTGTAGGCATAGGTCGCGGCCCCGCCCTGGTTGCGGTAGGTCGAGTAGCTCATCGGCAGAACGACGTCGAAGAAGCGGCCGACCGTCTCGTACGGGAAGTTCGGCCAGTAGCGAGGGTGCAACCGCATGCCCAGCGGTGAGGGGATGATGGCGCCCAGCGGGTAGGCCTGGCCAACCGACTCCCGGATCCGGCGGCTCAGGCGGTGCAGGTTGTCGTTGCGCGTGGGTCCGCTCGGCGTCGTGGTCGACGGCTCGATGTCGAGGGCGAACCCGTCGAACCGCTGGCCCCGTGCGGTGCGGAAGTGGATGGCCGCCATAGCCCGGTCGTGCTCGCGGGCCACAGAGCGCAGCGGCGGGAGGTACCACGCGACGACGCGCATCCGCCGGTCGTGCGCGGCGTGCAGGAAGCGAGCCAGCTGCCGGGGCCGGTAGAGGTCGGTACCGACGGGGTTAGTGGAGCTGGCGGTCTGCAGGTACACGGTGCGTACGCCGCGACGATGCATGCTGCGCACCTGGCGTCGGGGGTGGTCCCACACCGCGTCACCGGCGAAGATAGAGATCCACGTGCCGCTTCCGGCGAAGGGTTGCGGGAGTGTCGTTGCGGACGCGGGCTCGAGTGGGAGCAGTACGGCGGCCAGAAGCAGAGCGCCAGCCCGGCGTACGCCGGGGGTCCTCACGGCCGCCCGAGCCCCCGGTAGAGCCAGCCGGCGGCCCGCCAACGCAGCGGGTCGAGGGCGTTGCGGGCGTCGATGATGCGCTTTTCGGCGACGACGGCGTCGAGCACCGAAGGGTCCATCTCGACGAACTCCTGCCACTCGGTGAGGTGCAGCACGAGGTCCGCACCCTCGCATGCTTCGACCGCGGAGTCGGCGTAGCCCAGCGTCGGGAACAGAGCCTGAGCGTTCGCGACCGCGCGCGGGTCATAGACCGCGACCTGGGCGCCCTGCAGCTGGATCTGGCCGGCCACGTTGAGCGCCGGCGAGTCACGGACGTCGTCGGAGTTGGGCTTGAAGGCTGCGCCGAGCACGCCGACCCGGGTGCCGAGGAACGAGCCCCCGCACATCTCCCGGGACCGGTCGACGACGTGGGAGCGGCGGCGCATGTTGATGGCGTCGACCTCACGCAGGAAGCTCAGGGCCTGGTCCACACCGAGCTCGCCCGCCCGGGCCATAAACGCGCGGATGTCCTTGGGCAGGCAGCCACCGCCAAAACCGAGGCCGGCGTTGAGGAATCGCCGCCCGATTCGCGCGTCGTGGCCTATCGCGTCGGCGAGCACGGTCACGTCGGCGCCGGTCGCCTCGCACAACTCGGCCATGGCGTTGATGAACGAGATCTTCGTGGCGAGGAACGCGTTGGCCGAGACCTTGACCAGCTCCGCCGTGGCGTAGTCCGTCACGATGAACGGCGTGTCCGCGCTGATCGCACCCGCGTAGACCTCACGCAGCAGTGCCTCGGCGCGCTCGGACGTGGCGCCGACCACAAGCCGGTCCGGGCGAAGAGTGTCCGCGACCGCAAAGCCCTCACGCAGGAACTCCGGGTTCCACGCCAGCTCGGCCTCCTCACCCACCCGGGCCAGAGCGGCGATGCGCTGCTGCAGCCGGACCGCCGTCCCCACCGGCACGGTGGACTTGCCGACGACAAGGGTCGGTTTATCCAGGTGAGGCGCCAGGCCGTCGGCGACGCTCTCGACGTAGCGGAGGTCGGCGGCGTACTCGCCCTTGCGTTGCGGGGTTCCGACGCAGAGAAAGTGCACGTCGCCGAACGCGGCCGCCTCCGCGTACGACGTGGTGAAGCGCAGCCGGCCGGTCTCGACGTGCTTGCGGAGCAGCGGCTCCAGGTCCGGCTCGTAGAACGGGACCCTGCCCTCGGTGAGCGCCTCGACCTTCGCCTGGTCGACGTCCATACCGAGCACCTCGAAACCCAGCTCGGCCATGCACGCGGCGTGGGTGGCGCCGAGGTAGCCGGTGCCGAGCACGGTGAGATGCAGGGTCATGGGGCGCAAGGCTACCGATCCAACCCGGATAATCCGTTCTTCTTGTGGGCTCGTAACCTCGTTGGCGTGAGCGACTTCGACCAGTTCCGCCTCAGCGACGAGCATCACATGCTGCGCGAGGCGGTTCGTGCGGTGTGCGACGACAAGATCGCACCGTTGGCCGCGCAGGTCGACGACTCGGCGGAGTTCCCCCAGGAGTCCTATGACGCGCTACGCAAGGCCGACTTCCACGCAGTGCACATCCCCGAGGAGTTCGGGGGGCCGGGCGCCGACGCGCTGGCGACCTGCATCGTCATCGAGGAGGTCGCGCGGGCCTGCGCCTCGACCTCGCTGATCCCCGCTGTGAACAAGCTCGGAACGATGCCCTTGCTGCTGGCCGCGTCCGAGGACCTCCTCAAGCGCTACCTCCCCGCGGTTGCCTCCGGCCAGGCGATGTTCTCCTACGCCCTCTCCGAGCCGGAGGCCGGCAGCGACGCTGTCGCGATGAGCACCACGGCGGTCCGCGACGGCGACGCCTACATCCTCAACGGGGCAAAGAGGTGGATCACCAACGCTGGCGTCTCCGAGTACTACACCGTGATGGCGGTGACGGACGGCGAGGCCGGGGCGAACGGCATCTCGGCCTTTGTCGTGGAGAGGTCGGACGAGGGCTTGTCGTTCGGGGCGCCGGAGAAGAAGCTGGGCATAAGAGGGTCCCCGACGCGGGAGCTGTACTTCGACCGGTGCCGGATCCCCGCTGACCGCCTCGTCGGCGCCGAAGGATCCGGGTTCAAGACCGCGCTGCGTACGTTGGACCACACCCGGGTCACGATCGCCGCGCAGGCGGTCGGCATCGCAACGGGTGCGCTGGACTACGCCGCCGGATACGCCAAGGAGCGCAAGCAGTTCGGCAAGGCGATCGCGGAGTTCCAGGGCATCCAGTTCATGCTGGCCGACATGGCGATGAAGGTCGAGGTGGCCCGGCAGATGACGTACGTAGCCGCCGCCAAGTCCGAACGCGGCGACAAGGACCTCACGTTTTTCGGGGCGGCCGCCAAGTGCTTCGCTTCCGACGTCGCCATGGAGGTCACCACCGACGCGGTGCAGGTGCTGGGCGGCTACGGCTACGTGAAGGACTACCCGGTCGAGCGGATGATGCGCGACGCGAAGATCACCCAGATTTACGAGGGCACCAACCAGATCCAGCGGCTGGTGATGGCCCGACAACTGCTCAGCTGAGCCCAGATCGGGGCGGCCGGTGACGTAAATCCCGGTCGGGCCGGTTCGGGCCGATCGGCGCCTGTCGGGCACGGGCCCGGTGGTCGGACCGCCACTTTGCCAGCCGTGTGCTCGCTTCGGGAGGTGTCGACGCCTGGCGCAGCGAGCGTTGACCACGTATACGTGGTCAACGCGGCGAAGCCGGCCCAGGGGTTAGTTGGTGCGGAGGGAACGAAAGAGCTCCAGGGCGCGCTCACGGTCCCAGCGCACGGCGGAGCCGGCGGGGGTGGAGTAGTTGGCGTCGGCCACCGGGACGGTCACACGCCGGCCGCCCCCGCCGGCCACGGCCCGCATCGTGAGCCCGAACTGCACCAGCGACACCGGCCCGTCACCGTCATCGATCGTCAGTGCGGTCGTCGCGGCGTTGCCGAGGGAGACCATCCGCCATGGGTTCAGCACCGTGGCGGGGCTCGCGGCCCGGTCGAACACCGCGCCCAGGAACTCCTGCTGGCGCTTCACCCGGCCGAGATCCCCCGTGGGGTCGAAGTACCGCGCCCGTACGTAGGCCAACGCCGTCGGCCCGTCCATCTCCTGGCAGCCCTTCTGGACCCGCAGTCCGCTCTTCTTGTCCCGGATGGCGCGGCTCGGGCACAGCTCCACCCCGCCTACGGCATCGGTCATGCCGACGAAACCGCCGAAGCCGACCTCGGCATAGTGGTCGACGCGCAGCCCGGTCACCTGCTCGACCGTCCGCACCAGCAGCGGGGCGCCGCCGAAGGCGTACGCCGCGTTGAGCTTGTTGCGACCGCGACCCGGGATGGGGACGTAGGAGTCGCGCGGGAGGCTGACCAGTGTCGGAGCACCGGACTCAGGTCGGTGCAGCAGGATGATCGTGTCAGTGCGCCGCCCCTCCGCGCGGCCCAGGTGCAGCTGGCGAATCTGGTCGTCGGAGAGTCCTTCGCGGCTGTCGGACCCGACGATGAGCCAGTTGGTGCCCGACCCGGCCTCCGGTCGGCCCTCGTACTCCTGGATCGCGTCGAACCGGTCGATGCGTGCGAAGAAGTACAGGAACAGCCCGAGCAGCAGCGCTAGGACGAGCAGCAGCGCCAGCGGCAGTCGCTGCAGCCAACGTCCCCGGCCACCCCCATGGCGCCTGCGCGCCGGCTCCACGGGAGCGGTGCGGACCTCGTGTCGTGGCCGGTGGACCCGCTCCTCGTGACGCGGCACAACTGGCGGGGAGATGACCTGGGTGCGCTCCGCGTCGGAGCGCCGGGGCCCGCTCGCCCGCGACTCTCCGGAGCCGCGGGACCAACCCTGCGGCCAGTCCTTGTCCGAGCTCACCCTCACCTCACTGTCGGCACGACGTTGCGACGGTCGTCGGGACCGCCGCTTCGTCGACCGTACCCTCGCGACGGAGCGTCAGGGCGTTGCGTTCGCGCTCTCGCTCGGTGTCGCGGTCTCGGGGGACGATGACGCCTCCGGCGACGCCGTCGCGGTCCCGTCCGTGGCGCCGGTGCTCGGGCTGGCCTCCGGGCTGCTCGGCTGGTCGGTCGAGGTCGCTGCTGAGGCCGTGGCGCTCGAGGTGGTGTCCTCCGGGAACGCACTCGGCGTGGCACCTGGGGTCGGGAAGTCGCCCTGCGGCTTTCCGATCGGCACCACCTCGTTCTTGAGCACCTGGTAGAACTCGCCGGCGATCCGGTCGACCTCGGCCTGGACCGCGAAGATGTCCAGCCCCGAGTTCCGCAGCGTGTTGAGCTCCTGGCGCAGCGCGGCGATGGTGCGTCGACCGTCCCCCGTGATCCGTACCCTGCTGTCCACCGACGTGACGTACTGGTAGGCGGCCGCGAGGGTCTGGCAGTTGTCGCACTCGGTGTTGTAGGCCAAGGCGAGGTTCACGGGAACGACCGTCTCGGGCTCCCCCCAGACGAGCACTCCCTCCAGTGCGATGGCCACGGTGGTGCAGTCGGTGCACGACGCGACGGCCACGGCCGCGTTAGCCGAGTCGATGGTGTCCTGACCGGTGAGGACCACCTTGAGGCGGACCGAGTAGACGGTGCTCCCGTCCCGATCGTTGGTGGCGACGGCGACGCTGTCGTCCCCACCTCCACCGGTCCCGGCAGCGCCGGTCTGGTCCGCGGTGGGGGACGTCTCGGTCGAGGTGCTCGTTCCGAGCTCGGCCCGTGCCACCAACCCGAGCGCCAGCAGCGTCGCAACGACGAGGACGGTGAGGGTGACCGCCCGCTTGCCATGGGGTCGTGCGGTCGTCCAGGACAGGTTCACGTCGGCTCCTACGGGGTCTGGGACGGCGTGGGGGTGGAAGTGGCGGACACGGAGGTGCTGGTCGAGGTCGGTGACGATCGGTGGTCACGATGCCCCACTGTCGAGCCGCGGAGTCCCAGGCGGTGGCCACCATTCGCGGGGCTTGGAACAGGATGAACGCGAGGTTGGCCAGCAGCAACGGCACGACGGCCAGGACCCACAGGGTCACGGCGACGCGGACGTGGCCCTTGAGCTCGGCGACCAGCGGGTCGGTCCGCCTGCCGGGCAGCGCGCTGCGCAGGATCGGGCCGATCCGTTTGAACAGGTCGGGAACCCCCACCAGGTCACTGAGTACGTAGTAGCCGTCGAGGCGCAGCAACGGCAGCAGCTGCTGCACGATCTGCATCTGTAGCACGAAGCAGACGAGCAGGAGCGGTTCGTAGGACGTGCCGACGAAGGCTCCGGCAGCAACCAGCACGAGGATGGCGTTGAAGTACACGCCCCCCAGGTCCGTCCGCAGCCGCCCACGACGGTCGAGCCGGTAGGCGTCGGTGACGTCGGTGTAGAAGGCCGGCTAGGCCACGTAGATGCCGGCGCCCATGCGCCCGGGCCGCGCCCCGCCGTAGCGGCAGGCGGCCGCGTGACCGATCTCGTGCAAGGCGGCGGACACGATGACGCAGGCGATGACGAAGAGGAAGATGATCGGCTTCTGAACGGTCTGACGCAGGCTGTCCGCCAGACCGTGCACGAAGAACAGCCAGACGTCGAACGCTGCAAGTCCGGCCAGGACGAGTATCACCAGGAACGGCGCGAACAGCGGCGTGAACAACGTCGTCACCACGCGGGTGGCGCCTGCCGTGAGCAGGGTGCACCTGAACTTGAGGCCGAGCAGCGGGTCCGACGGCGGGACGTCCGGGCTGGTCCCGTCGGCGGCGGCGAGGACTCCGAGGGGTCGCAGCTTGTCCTCGACCAGCGCCCGGACGTTGTCCTCGCTGACAGTCTTCCCGAACTGCTCAGAGACGGCCGCGGCGATGTCGGCGAGCGAGCGCTGCCCGTCCGCGTGTGATGCCACGAGGTGGAGCAGGTCGGTGAGCTGGACGAGAGCGCCATTGGGGCGTCGGGCCAGGTGGTGGGGTTCCTTGTAGCCGGATCCCTCGTACTCCCCCACGAGCTCGACCCCGTCGGCCAGGACAGGCCGGTCCGACGCGGAACCTTCCGGCGTCCCACCAGGAGGGCGAGGTGGGGCAGTGGCGCGACCATGGCCGCGCCACGGGGAACGCTGGGCCTGGGCGGGCACGGTCTGCGCGCCCGCCCCGGGTGTGCGGTCCGGCGCGATGGTCATGCTCCCCCCTCCGACTACTACAC
>JACCUZ010000345.1 GCA_013698395.1 Sporichthyaceae bacterium | reverse complement strand
CGTATACGTGGTCAGCGTCCGCTGCGCCGGGTGTAGACGCCTCGCGCAGCGATCCCTCACCTTGCGAAGCACCCGGCTGGAACCGTGGATCTAGTGCGGTGCGCCGGCGCAGGTCCTTCCAAGCCGCCCGTGTCCCGGGCGCCTGCGAGGATGGCCGGCGTGGCCGGACCCGTGAGCCCCGACGCGCTGCTCGAGACGCTCGACCCCGAGCAGCGCGAGGTGGCCACGGCGCTGGCCGGGCCGGTGTGTGTGCTCGCAGGAGCGGGCACCGGCAAGACCCGGGCGATCACGACCCGCATCGCCTATGGGGTGCACAGCGGGATCCTGGTGCCCCAGCACGTGCTTGCGGTCACGTTCACCGCTCGCGCCGCCGGCGAGATGCGGACCCGGCTGCGCTCCCTCGGCGTCGCCGGCGTGCAGGCGCGCACCTTCCACGCGGCGGCGCTGCGCCAGCTGCGGTGGTTCTGGCCTCGCCACGTCGGTGGAGAGCTGCCGCCGCTCGTCGAGCACAAGGCCGGGCTGGTCGCCGAGGCCGCCGGCCGGCTCCGGCTGCCGACCGATCGGGCGACGGTGCGCGACCTGGCCGCCGAGGTCGAGTGGGTGAAGGTCACGATGACTGACCGGGACGACTACCCCGCCGCGGCGGACAAGGTGGCCCGGCCGACCCCGGCCGGGCTGGACCCGGCGATGGTCGTCCGGCTGCTCGCGGCGTACGACCAGGTCAAGAGAGAACGCCACGTCATCGACTTCGAGGACGTGCTGCTCTACACCGTCGGGCTCATCGCGGAGCACAGTCAGGTCGCAGGTGCGGTGCGCGGGCAGTACCACCACCTGGTGGTCGACGAGTACCAGGACGTCAGCCCGTTGCAGCAGGCGTTGCTCGACCAGTGGCTCGGTGGCCGAGAGTCGGTGTGCGTCGTCGGGGACCCGAACCAGACCATCTACACGTTCGCCGGTGCCTCGCCGGAGTTCCTGCTCGGCTTCCGGAAGCGCTATCCCGACGCTCATGAGGTCCGCCTGATCCGGAACTACCGCTCGACGCCGCAGGTGGTGGCACTGGCCAACCGGCTGGTCTCTGTCGCGCCAGCAACGCGCTCAGGCCGACTCGAGTTGGTCGCCCAGCGAGACCCTGGGCCGGTCCCAGAGCTGCTTGAGCACAGCGACGAGCCAACCGAGGCGCGTTGGGTCGCCAGCCGCATCCGCAGCCTGGTCGCCGCTGGCACCGCGGCCAGCGAGGTGGCGGTGCTTTTCCGCACCAATGGTCAGAGCGAGACCTACGAGCAGGCGTTGACCGACGCCGGCGTGCCCTACGTGCTGCGTGGCGCGGAGCGGTTCTTCGACCGAGCGGAGGTGCGAGAGGCACGCCTCCTGCTGCGCGGAGCGGCCAGGTCGGGCGACGAGGGAGACCTGCCGGCCACCGTGCGCGCTGCCCTCTCGGGCGGCGGCTGGTCGCCCACCCCTCCCGAGGGGGCCGGTGCCGTGCGGGACCGCTGGGAGTCCCTCGCCGCCGTGGGGCGCCTGGCCGACGACCTGGCTACCGCGCGGCCGGACGCAACCCTGCGCGACTTCGTCGCCGAGCTGGACGAGCGGGCCGAGGCCCAGCACGCGCCGACGATCGACGGTGTCACGTTGGCCTCGCTGCACGCGGCCAAGGGGCTGGAGTGGGACGCCGTGTTCCTCGTCGGGGTGAGCGACGGCATGGTGCCGATCACGTATGCCCAAACCCCGGATCAGGTCGACGAGGAGCGACGGTTGCTCTACGTCGGCGTGACCCGGGCGCGCGAGCATCTTGCGGTGACGTGGTCTGCGGCGCGCTCGCCTGGTGGCCGGGCGGGCCGGCGGCCGTCCCGATTTCTCGATGGCCTGGTGCCTGCCGGGCGGGGGGCCGCGCCGAAAGCAGGTCGGGACGGAGGGTCCCGACGCCGGCGCGGGCCGACGACCTGCCGGGTGTGCGGTGCCGCCTTGACCGCGCCTGTCGCGCGCAAGCTGGGCCGGTGCGAGGACTGCCCGAGCTCCTATGACGAGACCCTCTTCCAGAGGTTGCGCGAGTGGCGCACGGAACAGGCTCGCGAGCAGAGCGTCCCTGCCTACGTCGTCTTCACCGACGCAACCCTGACCGCGATAGCCGAGGTCAGACCCACCGACCCGGCGCAGCTGCTGGCGGTGGCCGGGGTCGGTCGCGGCAAGCTCGACAAGTACGGCCCGGAGGTTCTCGCCCTCTGCGGCGACGGCGGGTCACAACACGGCAACGGTCGCGGGACGAATGCCGACCTTTCGGGCAACACGGCGACAGCAGCAAAAAAATTGATTGCACCTGACCGGGGCTCCCCCTAACCTTCCAGGAGTCGGTCAGCAGACCGGCTGCACGAGTCCGGGCCGATCTGTGAAGCAGAGCCCGTCAGCGAGACAGACCAGGAGGTGACCACGATGGAGAGCATCACGTCGAAGACGTGCCTGCCACTGCGCGCCGTGGTCTCCCAGGGTGCTGGTCCGGCGGGCATCTGGACGGTCGCCGGCCTTCGCGACGGGGTGGCCCGTGTCATCGCGCCGCGGAAGTTCGGCTACGAGGGGACCAGTCTGTCCGGCGCCAACCGTGACCGGACCTCCGCCCGCAGCTCGCAGGCCGCCACGTCGGCGATCAGCCTGCTCCAGACCAGCAACGTCGTGTTCAACGGTTTCGCAGGGATCCGCTCCTGGAGCCCACCGGTGTAGGACTTTTCCTCCTACCCGGCACCTCCTCCGAGGCCGCGGAACCCGACACCCGGGATCCGCGGCCTTTTTGTCGTCTCGTCCGCTCTCGCTCCGGCCCCATCAGGGCCTGGAGCCCGACACCACAGACCAGCAGACGGTCACACACAGACCGGCTGCCCAGCAGACACAGAGGAAGACAGAGAAAGACATGGAGGTGACTCCCATGCAGCTCGCCAGTTCCGAACGAGACCTCGACCTCGGGTCCGACCGCACGTCCGTCGCAGCACTGACGGCACTGACCGGTCTCTCAGCCCTCACCGAGCGAGTCATCGACGAGCAGCTGCCGTGCCGCGTCAACGACCCGGAGCTGTTCTTCGCCGAGTCGCCCGAGGACGTTGAGTTCGCCAAGGCGCTCTGCGCGTCCTGCCCCGCCCGCCTGGAGTGCCTCAACGGCGCGCTCGAACGCCGCGAACCGTGGGGAGTGTGGGGCGGCGAGTGGTTCACGCAGGGAGTCGTGGTCCCGCGGAAGCGTCCGCGTGGCCGGCCCCGCAAGACCGGGATCGCCGCGTGACCGCCTCCGGGTCCGGCTACGTAGCCGACCGGTCATCGGTCATTCCACCGACGGGACCAGATTCCCAGACCCACATCACGAACAGGAGCAATGAGATGCAACTCATGCATGAAGACCTGGCACGTGCCCATGCGGCAC
>JACCUZ010000303.1 GCA_013698395.1 Sporichthyaceae bacterium | reverse complement strand
CCGGCTGCCCGTCGTACGTCGACGCTGGGGTTGAGACCCGTCACCGGGCGCCCTCCGTCGTGCGACATCCGGTGGTCCTCCTCGGGTGCGTGCGTTGTCGGGTGCAACCGTTCGTCGCTGCCCGCTGATTCCCGGACACATCCGGGGCGCCTGAGACACGAGGGACAGGATTCGGGTCCCAGCGGTCTCACCGGCACCGTTTGTGTCCCGGGATCAGATCCCGCGTGCGCAGGGACCCTCCGGCGGTCAGGAGTGGCGCCCGGTCGGGAGTGGCGGCCGGTCGGGAGTGGCGGCCGGTCCAGGCCAGCAGATCCTCCGCCGACCTGGTGTTCACCACCCGGGCAGCGGGCACCCCGCACGCCTCGGCGCGCTCGCACCCGTACGGCTGCCAGTCGAGCTGCCCCGGGGCGTGCGCGTCGGTGTCGATCGAGAAGACGCAACCGGTCTCGAGGGCCAGGTCGATGAGTCGGCGGGGCGGATCGCGCCGCTCCGGCCGGGAGTTGATCTCGACCGCGACCCCGAACCGCTCGCACGCCGCGAAGACCAGCTCGGCGTCGAAGCTGGACTCTCCGCGCTTACCCCGCTCCCCCTCGACGAGCCGGCCGGTGCAGTGGCCCAACACGTCGGTGTGCGGGTTGGCCACAGCGGTCACCATGCGCCGGGTCATGGCCTCGCTGTCCATCTTGAGCTTGGAGTGAACCGAGGCAACGACGACATCGAGCCGGGCAAGCAGCTGGTCCTCCTGGTCCAGCGACCCGTCGTCGAGGATGTCCACCTCGATGCCGGTCAGCAACCGGAAGGGCGCCAGCTGGTCGTTGACGTTGGCGACGATGTCCAGCTGTCGGCGCAGCCGCTCCGGCGAGAGCCCGTTCGCGACGGTCAGGCGCGGGGAGTGGTCGGTGAGCACCAGATACTCGTGGCCGAGGTCGCGGGCTGTCTGCGCCATCTCCTCGATCGGGCTGCCGCCGTCGGACCAGTCGCTGTGGCTGTGCAGGTCCCCCCGCAGTGCGGCCCGCAGCGCCGTTCCACCCTCGGTGACCGGCTCACGGGCGGACTCCTCGAGCGACAACAGGTAGTCCGGCACCCGACCGGCCCCCGCCTGCATCGCGACGGTCGCCGTCTTCGCCCCGACACCCTTGAGCTCGGTGAGCGTTCCGGCCCGGAGCCGCTGGTGCAGCTCCGCCTCCGGCAGGGCGGCCAGGGCGTCGGCGGCAGTGCGGTAGGCCTTGACCCGGTAGGTCGGCTGGCGCGACCTCTCGAGGAGGAACCCGATGCGCCGCAAGGCCTCGACCGGGTGCACGGGAGCATCCACCCGAGCGACGTTATCCCCGCGGGGTTGTGCGGCTGTCACAAGGCCCGACAATCGGCGGGCAACTACGCTGCGCCCATGCCGCGCCGCACACCGGCCACCGTGCGCCGTCTCGAGGCGGGCATGGGAGCCCTGACCACGGCCGCGATCGCCCGGATGGACGAGGTGCTGCCGTGGTACCGAGCCATGTCGGCCGAGAACCGGTCCTGGGTCAACCTGGTCGCCCAGGCGGGAGTCGCCGCTTTCGTCGAGTGGTTCCGTCGCCCGGACGCACCGGAGGCGATCAGCGCTGACGTTTTCGGAACCGCCCCGCGTGAGCTGACCCGGTCGGTGACCCTCCAGCAGACGGTTGAGCTGGTGCGGGTCGTCATAGCCGTGGTCGAGGAGCAGATCGAGGAGATCGCACCCGGGGACGAGGCCGCGGTCCGAGAGGCGGTGCTGCGCTACTCGCGCGAGATCGCCTTCGCAGCGGCTCAGGTTTACGCGGAGGCGGCCGAGACTCGGGGTGCCTGGGACGCGCGCCTCGAGTCGCTGGTGGTCGACGCATTGCTGCGCGGCGAAGCAGACGACTCCTTACGGTCCCGGGTGGCCGCCCTCGGCTGGGGCACGCACGACTCCGTGATAGTGGTCGCTGGCCAGACACCCGACGCCGAGCCGGAGGCGGTCGTCGATGACATCCGGCGAGCCGCGCGCGCCCACCACCTCGACGTCCTCACGGGCGTGCAGGGTGACCGGCTGGTCGCAATCCTCGGCGGCTCGCGCGAGCCCGTCCGGGCCATCCACCACCTGGTAGCGCAGTTCGGGCCGGGTCCCGTGGTAG
>JACCUZ010000281.1 GCA_013698395.1 Sporichthyaceae bacterium | reverse complement strand
CTGCCGCTGCCGGAGCTGTCACCGCTGCGACGGCCTCCGTGTCGTCGGTCCGGGTCGTCTTGACGGGAGGCGGCGCGGGTTTGCGCGGTGGCTGGTGCGCCCGGCGTCCGAACCGCCCGGTTCCGCCGCGGCTGGGGAGGATGTCGATGGCGGGGGCGAGCATGAACGCGGGTTCGGTGTGCGGCTCCGCCTCGGGCGCCAACTGGGGCACTGGTTCGGGCATCGGCGCAGCTGTAGCCACCGGCTCGGGTGCCGGCTGGGGCGGCGACTTGGGCCCGACGACGGGGACCGGCTCGAGCCCGACGACAGGGACCGGCTCGGGCTCGACGACAGGGGCCGGCTGGGGCTCCGGGGCGCGATGGGCGCCGGTGACTCGCCGTGTCGGCGGCTGTGTAGCTGGCTGTGTCGGCGGTTCGGTCTCCGGCTCCGGCTGCGGCTCCGGCTCGAGCTCGCCGACGCCGGACTGGTCCGGCTCGGAAGCAGGCACCTCCGCGGTACGGCGTCGCCACCAGCGCCGTCGCGGCGCCGCCTGCCGCTCAGTTGGCGGCGGCGTCTCTGCCGCCGGCTCGGCCAGTTCGTCAACCGGTTCGGAAACCGCTTCGGTGACCGGTGACGCCGGCTCATCGACGTACGGATCGACAGTGACTTCCGACACGGCAGCAGGCTCGGTGACAGCCACGTCCTCGAACACCGCGGCCGGCAGGGCAACCGACACGTTGGTGCCCCCGGCGCGGCCAGGACGGAGCTCTACTGCCGCCCCGAGACGGGCAGCGAGCCGCCCGACGACGAAGAGGCCGAGGCGCTGGGACACCGCGATCTCGGCCAGCGGCGGGTCGGAGATCTTCTGGTTGGCCTCGGCGATCTCCTCCTCGGACATCCCCAGGCCTTGGTCGGTGATCGTCACGACCCGGCCAGTGGAGATGGACGAGGCGGTGACGACAACCCGGGTCTCGGGGTTGGAGAAGTGGGTGGCGTTCTCGAGCAGCTCAGCGAGCAGGTGGGCGACGGTCAGGGCGTGGCGGCCGGACACGTCGGGGTCCTCAGTCATCGACAAGTCGATGCGGTCGTACGCCTCGATCTCCCCGACAGCGGTGCGGATGACGTCGGAGAGCGGCACCGGAGCGCGGAGCCGGCGCGTCGAGTCGATGCCGGCGAGCACCAGGAGGCTCTCGGCGTTGCGGCGCATCCGAGTGGCGAGGTGATCGAGGGTGAAGAGCTCCTGCAGGACGTCGGGGTCCTCCTCGCCGGCCTCCATCGCGTCCAGGGCCTTGAGCTGGCGACTGAGGAGCACCTGGTTGCGGCGCGCCACGTTGACGAACATCTCGGCGATGCTGGCGCGCAGCGCGGCCTGCTCCTCGGCGACCTGTACGGACACCTCGTTGACGGTGTTGAACGCTTCCGCGAGCCGGCCGATCTCGTCCCGGGACTCGACCACGATGGGCTCTACCACCACCCCGGGGCGGTCGCCGGGTGTCTGCATCCGCTCGACCATGCGCGGCAGCTCGTCACCGATGTCGGTGGCGGCGACCGTGAGACGGTGCAGCGGCCGGGTGATGCGGCGGGCGAGGGCGATCGCGAGACCGGCGGCGAGGCCCAGACCCAGCAGCGCGACAGTGACGAGCACCAGCGCCCGTCGTTCCTGTGCCAGCTGTGTCGTTGCTGCGGACTCCGCGATCTCGGACACGAGCAGCGACTCTGAGCGCGTCATCACGGAGATGCGTGAGTCGGCCGACTTGACCCACTCGGCTGCCCGGTCGGCGTCGGGTGCTGAACCCGTGAGCAGGTCCGGCAGGTTCCGCCGGACCTGGTCGATGCCTACGTTGTCCGCGTCTGCCAGCCCACTATCGAGGTGGGCGTACAGCTCGCCGTCTGCCTTCGCCTGGAAGTCCTGCAGCGACTGACGCTGCTGAGCGACGAGCGCCACCGCTTGGGCGTACTCCACCTCGTTCATGGACCCGGCGACAAGCGCCACCTGGACCAGGTCGCGTTCGTGGGCGGCGTACTCCACGGTCGCGGACAGTGCCTGGTAGGCCTGCAGGGCCCGGGCCAGGTCCGCGGTTCCCGACGCGGCGACCACTCCGGGCAGGTCGAGATCGGCACGGATCACCTTGCCGTAGAAGACGTCCGCCTCCGTGGCAAAGAACTGTTCTTCGTCGATCGAGCCTCGGACAGCAGGAAGTTCGCCATGGGCGGCTTCGGACCGGGCCAGGGCAGACGCCACCGCGGACGAGCTCTCGGCCAGCGAGGAGTCCGCCACCAGGTCGCGGAGGCGGTTGATCTGCTGGTTGGTGTTGCCACGCTGGGACCGCATCCGAGTCTCGCTGGCCGAACTCGGCGCCTCGAGGTGCACCAGGGTCGTGCTGCGTTCGTCCTGCAGGCTGTGCACGACCCGGTTGACCTGGATGGCGACGTCGGTCAGTGCGACGACCTGCTCGGCACGCCGTGCCTCCGACACCTGGCCGGCCACCAGCAGTCCGGTCGTCAGGACCAGCATGAGCGTGGGGATGGCGAGGACAGCGAGAAGCTTGGTGCGCACCCCGGCGTCACGCAGCATGAAGACCCTCCAGCGGGCCGAACGTGAGAAAAGTGGTTCGGTCGGTCCCGTCTGCATCGGATGGGCCATGCGGATCCTTGAGCGGCCGCTCTCTGCCAAAGGTTCCTAAGGTGTGCAGCGTGAGAGCGGTCGTGCTGAGCGGACCCGGTGGTCCAGAGGTCATGCAGTGGGAGCAGGTGCCCGACCCGGAGGCTGGTCCGGGCGAGGTGGTGGTCGACATCGCCGCCAGCGCGGTGAACCGCGCCGACATCCTGCAGCGAATGGGTCGCTACGACCCGCCGCCGGGAACCTCGGCGTACCCGGGGCTGGAGTGCAGCGGGCACGTCTCCTCCTTGGGAGACGGCGTCGAGGGCTGGACCGTTGGGGACCAGGTGTGCGCCTTACTCACGGGAGGGGGGTACGCCGAAAGGGTCACCGTCCCGGTCGGCCAGCTCCTGCCTGTGCCCGACGGTGTCGGCCTGGTCGAGGCCGCGGCGCTGCCAGAGGCGACCTGCACGGTGTGGTCGAACCTGTTCATGCTCGCCGGGCTCCGGCCAGGCGAGACGTTGCTGGTCCACGGCGGCGCGTCTGGCGTCGGCACGATGGCGATCCAGCTGGGCCGCAACGTCGGTGCCAGGGTCGCGGTGACCGCCGGTACGGCGGAGAAGCTCGAGCGGTGCGGGGACCTCGGGGCCGACGTACTCGTGAACTACCGCGAGGCGGACTTCGTGGCAGCGGTCCGAGAGGCGAGCGGCGGCCACGGAGCCGATGTCGTTCTGGACAACATGGGCGCGGTCTACCTCGCACGCAACGTGGAGGTGCTGGCGCCCAACGGGCGGCTGGTGGTCATCGGTCTGCAGGGCGGGACGCGGGCCGAGCTGGATCTTGCCGCTGTGATGCGCAAGCGGGCCGCCCTCCTGGCGACCACCCTGCGGTCCCGACCGGCAGAGGAGAAGGCGGTGATCGTCACTTCGGTGCGCGACCACGTGTGGCCTCTGCTGGAGTCGGGCGAGGTGCGGCCAGTGGTCGACCGTGCCCTGCCGATGACGGAGGTCGCGGAGGCCCACCGGGTGGTCGAGGCCAGCGAACACGTGGGGAAGGTCCTGCTGACGACCTGACGGCTAGGGCGTCACGCCGCGGCGCTTGGTCCAGGCATCGATGGTGAGCACAGGGCGCATCCCGACCGACTCATAGACCCCCAGCGCGCCGGTGACGTTGGAGACGTCGACGTGCAGCAGCACGGCGACCCGGCCGGCCCGCTGCGCCGCGTGGAAGTAAGCCCTCAGCAGCGCCTTACCGACCCCGCGGCCCCGGACGGAGCGCAGCGTGCCCAGCGTGCGGACGTACCCCGCGTTCTCGTCCTCCTCGAACTGCGGAGTCCCGACGAGAACCCCCGCAGGCTCGCCCTCCACCTCGGCCAGCCACACCTCGGCCCAGTCGGGTCCGCGCTCGGTGAACCGCTCGTGCCATCTCTCGTACGTCGTCTCGACGTGGCCGTAGTGCTCGACGAACGAGTCCTCGACGAGTCGGTGGGCCAGCCGCAGGTCGGATTCCGATCCATCCGACCGGCGAACGGTGATGCCGGAGCGCGGCTCGGCCGGGTCGAGCGGGCCGTCGACGTCGATCCGCATCCGCACGAACGACGTCGGGCTGTGGAAGCCCCGCTCCGCCATCCACCCGCGCGTCTTCTCGTCCTGCCGGTAGACCCCGATGTCGAAGACCGCCTCGTCGTGACCCGCAGCAGCTGCCAGGGTGAGTCCGCGCTCCTCCAGGAACGCGAGCATGTCCACCCCGAGCCGCGAGTCGTGCACAGGCAGGACGTAGGCATCGAGATCGATCCTCGCCGTGTCCGCAACACGGGTTAGCCAGCCGTAGCCGACCAAGGTCCCGCCGGAGTACCAGCCGTACGCCTCACTGTCTGCACGGCGCAGGTCCGCCTCGATCTCGCCGGCGGTGAAGTCGGTGTGACCCAGCACGTCCATGTCGCTCGCGGTGAGCAGGCCCGTGACGTCGTCGAGGTCGTCCGTCGTCAGGGTGCGCCGGCGCAGCGTTGTGACCCGGGTGTCCACGGGCGCCGACTGTGCCAGGCCGACCCACGACGGTCCAGCGACTTCTGCATGGGGAAGGATGCGGTCATGACTGAACAGAAGGAAGACGCTGGCGACCCTCAGCGGGTGATCGTGGTCGGCCCCAACGGCATGGCCGTCGAGGCAGCCCGCGGGTCGCAGGAGGGCGACGACGAACGCTCGATCACCGACCTGGTTGACCAACCGGCCAAGGTGATGCGGATTGGCAGCATGATCAAGCAGCTGCTGGAGGAAGTGCGGGCGTCATCGCTGGACGAGGCGAGCCGGGTACGGCTCAAGGAGATCCACACCAGGTCCATCAAGGAGCTGGAGGAGGGCCTCGCGCCCGAGCTGGTGCAGGAGCTGGAGCGGATCTCGCTGCCCTTTACCGACGACGTCGTGCCCAGCGAGTCGGAGCTGCGGGTCGCCCAGGCCCAGCTGGTCGGCTGGCTGGAGGGTCTGTTCCACGGCATCCAGACGGCGCTGTTCGCCCAACAGATGGCGGCCCGAGCGCAGCTGGAGGAGATGCGGCGCCGGGCGCTTCCGCCGGGCATGTCTCTGCCGGGTACGACACCGGGCCCAGGCGACGACGGCCCCGACGGGCCCCAGAACACCGGCCAGTACCTGTAGCCGTCCGTCGCCGCGGCTGACTCCTGGACACATCTGGTGCACCAGTGGCTGGTGGGACGGCGTCCGGCGCCACACCGGTCACCTGCTTCCCGGTTGTGTCCTGGCGTCAGATCGGTCAGCGGGGCTGTGGTTACTGCGCGGTCGAGAACAGCCGTTCCAGCTCGCGGGCGACGCCGTCCTTCTCGGGCGGGTCGACCAGGGCATCGGCCGCGGCGACCACCTCCGGGTGCCCGTCGGCGACCCCGTACGAGAGCCCGGCCCACGCCAGCATCGGCAGGTCGTTAGGCATGTCGCCGAACGCCACCACCTCCGACGGATCGATGCCTCGCTCCTCGCAGATCCGGGCCAGGGTCGAGGCCTTCGACACCCCGGCTGCCGAGATCTCGAGCAGGCCGGAGGTGGACGAGTGCGTCATCTCCACGACGTCGCCCACGACCTCCCGCGCTGCTGCCAGCAGCTCGTCGGGCCCGAGCGACTCGTGGCGCGCGAGCAGCTTCATCGCAGGTTCACCGTAGATCCGGTCGATGTGGGCCACCGCACGCGCCTGGCCGACGTCGAACCGAGGCGCGTACGCCGACTCATGGGCGAACCCGTCGAGCGTCTCGACCGCGAACGCGATGTCCGGCAGAGCGTCGCGCAGCAGCCGGGCAACCTCAAGACCGATCTCGACCGAGAGGGGAAAGGAATCCACCACCCGCTCGGCGTGCAGGTCGTAGAGCAGCGCGCCGTTCGCGCACACCGCGAGGCCGGTGTGGCCAGTGCGCTCGGCGACGTCGGCCATCCACCTCGGCGGCCGCCCCGTGACGAAGACGATTGGCACGCCCTGCGCCTCGACCGCCTGCAGCGCCGCCACCGTGCGGTCGGTGATCTCGCCGGACCAGGACACGATCGTGCCGTCGAGGTCGGTGGCGACCAGCCGCGGTCGCGGCGGCGTCACGAGGCGGCCGGCTCGAGCACCTCGCGGCCACCCAGGAACGGCCGCAGCGCCCCGGGCACCACGACCGACCCGTCCGCCCGCTGGTGGTTCTCCAGGATCGCGACGATCCAGCGGGTCGTCGCGAGCGTGCCGTTGAGCGTGGCGAGCGGGCGCACTCCGTCGGCGTCACGCATCCGCACTCGCAGCCGGCGGGCCTGGAACGTTGTGCAGTTCGACGTCGACGTCAGCTCGCGGTAGCGGCCCTGCGTCGGCACCCACGCCTCGCAGTCGTACTTCCGTGCCGCCGACGACCCGAGGTCGCCCGCCGCGACGTCGATGACCCGGTAGGGCACCTCCACCTTGGCAAGCATCTCCTTCTCCCACTCGAGCAGCCGCTGGTGCTCGGCGGCAGCGTCCTCGGGCGCGCAGAACGAGAACATCTCGATCTTGTCGAACTGGTGCACGCGCAGGATGCCGCGGGTGTCCTTGCCGTACGACCCGGCCTCCTTGCGGAAACAGGTGGACCAACCTGCGTAGCGCAACGGCAGCCGGCCGGCCTCGAGGACCTCCTCCATGTGGTACGCAGCCAGCGGCACCTCCGACGTACCGACGAGGTAGAGGTCCTCCTCGGCCAGGTGGTAGACGTTCTCGGCCGCCTGCGCGAGGAAACCGGTGCCCTCCATCGCCTCCGGCCGCACGAGCACGGGCGGCACCACAGGCAGGAAGCCCGCCTCCACGGCCTGGGCCATCGCCAGGTTGAGCATCGCGAGCTGCAGCTGGGCGCCCACCCCGGTCAGGTAGTAGAACCGTGCCCCCGACACCTTGGCCCCGCGCTCGGTGTCGATCGCACCTAGGCCCTGACCCAGCTCGAGGTGGTCGCGCGGCTCGAAGTCGAACACCGGCGGCTCTCCGACGTGCTCCAAGACGGCGTAGTCGTCCTCGCCCCCCTCAGGGACGCCCGGCTCAGCGACGTTGGACAGCTGTCTCAGCAATGAGTCGTACGTCGCCGAGTGCTCGTTCTGCGCCACCTCGGCGGCCCGTACGTCGGCGGCGAGCTGCTTGGTCCTCGCCAGGAGTGCCGCCTTGGCCTCGCCGGTCGCCTTGGCCACCTCGCGGCCGAGCGTGCGCTGCTCCGCACGCAGCCGGTCGTACGCAGCGATGGACCCGCGCCTGGACCCGTCGGCGGCCAGGACTGCATCGACGAGGGCGGGGTCTTCGCCCCGGGCGCGCTGCGACGCACGGACGGCTTCCGGGTCGTCGCGGACCAGCTTGGGATCCAGCACGCGGCGAGAGTAACCGCCGGTCGGCCAGGTGTCCGATTCGGCCAGCAAGCCGTTGGTCACGGGGCTACGGTCTGGCCCATGCGCAGCTCACTGTTCAGCCAGGAGTACCTCGAGGCCACCACGCCGGACGGCTTCGGCCTGCAGAACTCCAAGATGCTAAAGGTGTCCCTCAGTGGCGGCTCCGTCATGGCCCGGCAGGGGTCGATGGTGGCCTACCAGGGCGGGGTGCAGTTCGACTACCAGTCGGCCGGAGGCATCGGGAAGATGCTCAAGAAGGCGGTGACCGGTGAGGGCGTGGACCTCATGCGCTGCACCGGGACCGGTGACGTGTTCTTCGCCGACCTGGCCTCCGACGTCCATGTCGTCGAGCTCGACGGCTCGGACGGCTTCTCGGTCAACGGTGTCAGCGTGCTGGCCTTCGAGCCGACGCTGCAGTGGGACATCAAGATGATCGGCGGCGTCGGCATGGTGTCCGGCGGCTTGTTCAACACCTACTTCTCCGGTGCCGGCAAGCTCGCCATCACCACGAAGGGCACACCGGTGGTGCTGACCGTCGACGCGCCGACGTACGTCGACACCGACGCCGTGGTTGCGTGGTCCGCCTCGTTGCAGACGTCGATCCACTCCGGCGGGTTCAAGCCGATGTCGATACTGGGACGCGGCTCCGGCGAGGCCTTCCAGATGGCGTTCTCGGGCCAGGGCTTTGTGGTCGTGCAGCCGTCGGAGAACCCGCCGAAGGTCGGCGGCCAGAGCGGTGGCGGATCGAGCGGCGGGGTCGGGGGGATGCTCGGGCGCCTCGGCGGCTGAGGTCACCGACCCGACGTCCTCGGGGATGTGCAGGAACGTGCGTGTACGGCAGGTGAACGGGGTACGACGGCTGCGTGCTGTCCGCTCCTCACCGACCCGCTGACCGGCGCGGATCCGACCCGGAGCCGAACCGGAGCCTGGCCGGCCGGCTGGCCCTCGGCGGGGCGGCAGCGGCCGTCGTCGCGATCCCCTTCACGCTGATCCTGCTGCTGGTGCTCTCCGAGTGGGAGCCGCTCGCGCGGTTGGACCGCACGGTCGCCGACGACCTGAACGACGTCGGCCGTGACGAGGGTGCGCTCGTCGACCTGCTCCGTGCAGGGTCGGTCATCCTGGACCCCTGGGTGTTCCGGCTTGCCGTCTTCGCCGTCGCCGTCTGGCTGTGGCGACGCGGCGCTCGACGCCTCGCGGCGTGGGCGGTGACCACCGCCGTCATCGGCGGCGTGCTCGGTGTCGTCCTCAAGCTGCTGGTGGAGCGGTCCCGGCCAGCGTTCCCCGAGCCGGTCGCGACGGCCAGCGGGTTCAGCTTCCCCAGCGGGCACGCCCTCAACGCCATGCTCTGCGTGGGCATCCTCATCCTGATCTTCCTGCCCGTGCTCAGAGGTGGGAGGCGAATCCTGGCCTACGTCATAGGCGCGGCACTGGTGGTTCTCACCGGCTACGACCGCGTCGCGCTCGGCGTCCACTACGTCAGCGACGTCGTGGCCGGTTGGGGAGTCGCCCTCGCCGTACTCGCCGGCACCACCGGCGCGTTCGAGGCCTGGCGCCGCGAGCACGGGCTGCGACCATCACCCGTCACCGAGGGCGTCGAGCCTGAGGCCGCCCCCTCCATCAGAGAGTAGGTTCGCCGCCCATGATCGCTCGCGTCGCCGCCGTCGCGGGCCGGGTAGTCCTCGCACTGGCAGTCCTCTACGGCCTGCTCGTCGGTCTGGGACTGCTCCTGACCAAGGTCCTCGACGACTCGGAGCTGGTGGAGCAGGAGGACGAGATCAACCGCGCCCTCGCCGCCGGCCGGACACCGGAGCTCAACGACGTCACCTACGTGCTGTCCGGGCTCGGCAACACCGGCGCGATCATCGGCGCTCTGGTGGTCGTCGCCGTCGCGCTCCGGCTCGCCTCGAAGCGGTGGGTCTACTCGGTCTTCCTCGTGCTCGCCGTCTCGGCCCAGGCTCTGGTGTTCCTGCTCGTCACCCTGGTCATCGACCGGAAACGTCCCGACGTGCGCAAGCTCGACGACTCTCCTCCGACCTCGAGCTTCCCCAGTGGTCACACGGGTGCGGCGACCGCCCTGTTCATCGCGAGCGCGCTGCTCGTCGCGTGGTACGTACAGCGTCGGTGGGTGAAGATCCTTGCGGTCACGGTGCTGGTGGCCGTGCCCCTGCTCGTCGCGTACGGCCGGCTCTACCGCGGCATGCACCACCCGACAGACGTCGTCGCCTCGTTCCTCAACGGCGGCAGCTGCATCGCGATCGCGGCCGTCAACGTTCTGAATCGTCGCGGCAGGCGAGGTGATCGCAGCCCGGACCCTCAGGAGGCCCCCATGGCCCTGGGGGCAGCGAGAACTCGGTGAAACGCGCCGCCATCGTCTACAACCCACTGAAAGTTCCGGACCTCGAAGGCATGACCAAAAGGGTCGAGCACTTCATGTCGCGCCACGGTTGGGGCGAGCCGCTGTGGCTGGAGACAACGCTCGACGACCCGGGCATGGGCATGTGCCAGCGCGCGATCCATGACGAGTGCGACGTCGTGTTCGTCTGCGGGGGGGACGGCACCGTGATGGCCGCGGTGTCCGCGCTCGCCGGCTGCGACGTGCCGCTGGCGATCCTCCCCGCGGGCACCGGCAACCTGCTGGCGCGCAACCTCGACCTGCCGCTGGACGACGAGGAAAAGGCGCTGCGCATCGGCACCTCCGGGCGCACCGTCGAGATCGACGTCGGCGCCGTCGGGGACAAGAAATTCGCGGTCATGGCCGGGCTTGGGTTCGACGCCGCCATCATGCGCGACGCGCCCGAGGGGCTGAAGAAGGTGGTGGGGTGGCCGGCGTACCTGGTCTCGGGAGCGAAGCATCTGCGCGGCCGCGGCATCCGCATCACCCTCACCATCGACGACGGAGAGCCGATGCACCGGCGGGTGCGTACCGTCGTCGTCGGCAACGTGGGCAAGCTGCAGGGCAACATCCCGCTGCTGCCCGACGCGTCCGCGTACGACGGGATGCTCGACGTCGTCGTGATCGCGCCCCGCCACGTCCTGGACTGGGTGCGGGTGACCGGCCGGGTGCTCCGCCGGGCCCAAGCTCGGGACCGGCGGATGGAACGCTTCCGGGCCAAGCACGTGGTCATCCGGGCGAGCAAGCCGCAGCCCCGCCAGCTCGATGGTGACGTCATCGACGAGGGCCAGTCGATGGACATCCGCGTCGAGCCCAAGGCGCTCAAGGTGCGGGTGGCGTAAGCCGCGCGGTCGGGGACGCCGCGCGCCCCGCCCGCGTCCGCTCCCCGCGTTGCTTAGAGCTTGCCGTTGCGGATCCGGCCGAGCCAGGCCTCCGCGTCGCGGTAGGTCGCGTCCTTCTCGCGCGCCCCACGGGCCGCTGCCTCGGCGGCCGGGCCCGAGTCCGCTCGCGGGTAGGACCCCAGGAACCGTACGTCGGGACAGACCCGGCGCAGCCCCGTCAGCGCCTCGCCGACGCGGGCGTCGTCGACGTGGCCTTCGCAGTCGATGGAGAAGCAGTACCGGCCGAGCCGTTCCCCGGTCGGCCGGGACTCGATGCGGGTGAGGTTCACGCCCCGTACCGCGAACTCCGTGAGCACCTCGAGCAGCGCTCCGGCGTGGTCGTCGGAGATGAAGGCGACCAGGGTGGTCTTGTCGTGGCCGGTCGGCAGCGGCGGCTGGGCCGGCCGGCTCACCAGCACGAACCGGGTCATCGCCTCGGGGTTGTCCTCCACGTCGGCCGCGAGGACCTCGAGGCGGTAGCGCTCGGCCGCGATCGG
>JACCUZ010000086.1 GCA_013698395.1 Sporichthyaceae bacterium | reverse complement strand
ATGAAGCTCGCCGACGAGCTCAAGCTGCCGCTCGTCACGGTCATCGACACGGCGGGCGCTGCGCTGTCGAGGGAGGCGGAGGAGGGTGGGCTGGCCGGCGAGATCGCCCGGTCGCTGGCCGACCTGGTGCTGCTGGACGCCCCCACCGTCTGCCTGCTCCTGGGTGAGGGGGCCGGCGGGGGAGCGCTGGCCCTGCTGCCGGCGGACCGGGTGCTGTGCGCCCAGCACGCCTGGCTCTCGCCGCTCCCGCCGGAGGGCGCGTCGGCGATCCTGTACCGGACCACCGACCGCGCGCCGGAGATGGCGGCCGCCCAAGGGGTTCGGTCACTCGACCTGTTGCGGGCCGGCATCGTGGACCGGATCGTGGCCGAGCACCCCGACGCCGCCGACGAGCCGGCCGCATACCTGGAGCGGCTCGCCCGCGTCCTCGAGCAGGAGATCACCGGCCTGCTGCGCCGCGACCCGCGGACCCGACTCGCCGCACGGCTGGCGCGTTACCGCGCGCTGGGGCGGTGAGCGCGCGCTCTATGGTTCCCCACGTGCGCGTGGTCATCGCTCTGGGCGGCAACGCCATGACCGGTCCGGACGGCAGCGTCACACCGCAGGACCAGGACAGGGCCGTCGGCGTGGCCATGGAACGGGTCGCCGACCTGGTGGCCGCCGGCGTGAGCGTCGTGCTGACCCATGGCAACGGCCCGCAGGTCGGGAACCTGCTGGTCAAGAACGAGCTCGCCGCGCACGTCGTCCCGCCGGTGCCGCTGGACTGGTGCGGCGCCCAGACCCAGGGCACCATCGGCTTCCTCATCCTCGACGCCCTCGACGCGGCCCTGGCCGCCCGCGGGGTGACGACCCGGGTCGCCACCGTGGTGACCCGCACGCTCGTTGACGGGTCAGACCCCGGCTTCGACGAGCCCACCAAGCCGATCGGCCGCTACCTGCCCGAGGTCGAGGCGCGCCCCCTGATGGAGCACGGCCAGACCTGGCAGGACCGGGGGGACAGGGGATGGCGTCGCGTGGTCGCCTCTCCCGAGCCGCTCGAGATCGTCGACGCCCCGGCCGTCGTGTCCCTCGTCGCAGCCGGGTTCGTGGTCGTCGCCGCCGGTGGCGGCGGCATCCCCGTCGTACGCGGGGAGGACGGCGTGCTGCGCGGCGTCGAGGCCGTCATCGACAAGGATTTGTCGGCCGCCCTGCTCGCCCGGGCGGCCGGCGCCGATGTGCTGGTGATCGCCACCGACGTCGACCACGTAGTGCTCGGCTTCGGCACGCCTGACGCGCGGCCGCTGGAAAGCGTGACGCCCGCTTCGTTGCGGACCCTGCAGCGCGAGGAGCACTTCGCCGGCGGCAGCATGGGTCCCAAGGTCGAGGCAGCTGTCCGATTCGTGGAGGCCGGCGGCACCCGCGCGGTCATCTCGTCACTGGAGAACATCGAGCTCGCCGTCCACGGCCGGGCCGGAACCGTCATCGAGGAGAGCTAATGGCAACGTCCCCGCCACCGGTCGAGGTGCACAAGGTTCCGATCGAGAGTGTGTCGGACGCATCGGGTCTGGCCCGACTTCTCGACGAGGGAGCCATCGAGGCCGACCGGGTCATCGCCGTGATCGGCAAGACCGAGGGCAACGGCGGCGTCAACGACTACACGCGCATCATCGCCGACCGCGCGTTCCGGGAGGTGCTCGAGGCCAGGGGCAGCCGGGCGCCGGAGGACATCAAGCAGATCCCGATCGTGTGGTCGGGAGGCACCGACGGGGTGATCTCCCCGCACGCCACGGTCTTCGCCACCACGGACCCCGACAAGGTGCCGCAGACCGACGACCCGCGGCTGTCTGTGGGGTACGCGATGAGCGAGCAGATCCTGCCCGAGGACATCGGGCGCATCCCGATGGTCGAGAAGGTCGCCGCCGGGGTCAAGATCGCGATGGAGCGGGCCGGCATCACCGACCCGGCCGACGTGCACTACGTACAGACCAAGACCCCGCTGCTCACCCTCGAGACCATCACTGAGGCCAGGAGCCGGGGCAAGGACGTCTGGACCGAGGACACCTTCAAGTCCATGGACGTCTCCAACTCCACCACGGCCCTCGGCATCGCGGTCGCCCTCGGTGAGATCGACATGCCGGTCGCCGAGCAGATCCACAAGGACCTCTCGCTGTACTCCTCCGTCGCGTCCTGCTCGTCGGGGGTGGAGCTCGACCAGGCGCAGATCGTGGTGCTGGGCAACGTACGCGGCATCGGCGGCAGGTTCCGCATCGGGCACTCGGTCATGAAGGACGCGCTGGACGCCGACGGGGTCTGGGCGGCCATCCGCAACGCCGGCCTCGACGACCTGCCCGAACGCCCGCACCCGAGCGACCTCAAGGGCCGGGTCGCCAACGTGTTCTGCAAGTGCGAGGCCGACCCCAGCGGCCGGGTGCGCGACCGGCGCAACATCATGCTCGACGACTCCGACGTGCACTGGCACCGGCAGATCAAGTCCTGCGTGGGCGGCGTGGTCGCGTCGGTCACCGGCGACCCGGCGGTGTTCGTCTCGGTCGCGGCCGTGCACCAGGGACCCTCTGGTGGCGGACCGGTCATCGCGATCGTCGAGCCGTAGGGGGCGTCAGGTAGCCAGCAGCCGGCGTACCTCAGCGTCGGAGGTCTGCTCGAACCGCCCGTAGAACCGGCTCACGGCGCCGAACGGGTGCGGCACCCACGGCACGACCACGTCGTCAGCCATCTCCCGGAGCCGCTGAACCGAGTCGGCGGGGCCGACCGGTGCCGCGAACACCAGCCGGGACGCTCCTTGCCGGCGCAGCATGGCGAGGGCGGCCAGCGCCGTGACGCCGGTCGCCACGCCGTCGTCGACGACCAGGGCCGTACGCCCGGAC
>JACCUZ010000226.1 GCA_013698395.1 Sporichthyaceae bacterium | reverse complement strand
GTTCCCGAGGGATCCCGCACGAGGTCCTGCACGGCGGCCAGCCCCTGATCGATGTCATAGCCGCGGCGCTCCACAAGGCCGTCGGTGAAGGCGAGGACCAGGTCCCCCGGGCCGAGCTCGAGAGTCCGTTGCCTGCGTGTCTCGGGCCAGCCGAGTGGCGTCGAACCCGACCCGGCGTCAACCAGCTCGGGCGCTTGACCGGCACGCCTGAGGACGAGCGGAAGGTGGCCCGCCCCGCCGATCGCCGCCCGCCTGGTTTCCGGGTTCACCAGCAGGTAGACCAGGGTGGCGATCTGCTCCTCCCCCTCGGTGGCCGAGAACACTCGGTCGAGCCCCTGCAGGACCGCCTCCGGCAGCGGGTTGGCGTGCGCAAGCGCCCGGAGGGCCGACCGGAGCCGTCCCATGCCTGCCGCCGCATTGACCCCCTTGCCCATGACATCGCCCACGACCATGATCAGCCGCCCGTCCGGCAGCCCGAAGACGTCGTACCAGTCCCCGCCGACCTCCGCGTCCGGCGAACCCGCGCGGAACCGGGCGGCCAGCTCCAGACCAGGCGCCTCAGGGAGGCGGTCGGGAAGCAGGCTGCGTTGCAAGGTGGCCGCTGTGGCACGCTCGCGCTCGTAGAGCCGGGCCCGCTCCAAGGCGATCGCGCACTGGCCGGCCAGGGCAGCCAGGAAGATGCTCTCCTCCTTCCCAACCGGATCAGATAGCACGATCCTGAGCCGGCCGATCTGCCCGCCGGACACGGCCAGAGGCAGCACCAGTACGTGGCCCGCGTCATCCTCTGGGCTGTCGCCAGCGGGCCGCCGGTGCTCGCCGATTTCGATCTCGATCTGAATGGCCCCGAGTGAGCTCCGCCCGATCTGCTCGACCGTCCGGCGCACGTCGTCGACCGTGAGCGCCTCGGAAAGCGCCGCGGTGGCCCGCTGCAGCTTCGCCGTCCGTTCGGTGCTGCGAAGCAACGCGTCCTCGCTGCGTCGGCGGTCCGTGACATCGAGGACCATGACCGCGACCCCGACCACGGTGCCATCAGTGCCCGGTGCGGGGAACCACTGCGACTCGTAGTGCCGCACGTCGCCCGTGGTCGGCGAGATCGAGGTGAAGTCGCGGTCCTTGACCACCTGCCCGGTCGCGAACACCTCCCGCAACCGTGCCTCGACGGCCGACCCGAGCGCTGGGGGAAGCACCTCGCTCGGCAGCCGGCCGATGTGGTCGCGCATGGGGATGCCGTTGATCTCTGCGAGGATCCGGTTGATCCGCCGGTAGCGCAGCGTCGTGTCGTAGAAGGCGAACGCCACGGGCGCTTCGAGGATCAGGGTCTCCAGGAGCGCCGTGTCGCTGGACTCGAGCGATGAGCCCGCGTACGCCTCGGTGTTGGTATCGCTGCGGTCTTCCACGAGCGACGGTTCATCCGCCGGCCGATTCACCCCAGACCCACGGGCTCTACTCCGCAGCCTTGACGGCGAGCACGGGGCAAGGAGCATCAAGCAGGATGCGCTGGGCGTTGCTGCCCAGGATGAGCTTTCCAACGGGGGTACGCCGCCGCAGCCCGATCACGATGAAGTCAGCGGCGGTCTCCTCGGCGACCGCGATCAGGTCCTCGGCCGGCTCCAGACCACGCACGAGCTGGCGGACCTCATGCTCGATGCCATCCGCGTCGAGCTCGGCGCGCACCTCGGCGAGCTCGCGTTCGTGCTCGGCGGCGGTGTCATCGTCGAGATGGGCACCGCCCCGACTGGAGTTGATCACGATCAACCTGGTGGAGCGCAGCCGCGCCTCCTCGGCGGCCCGGCGCAGCGCGGCCCTGCCTTCGGGGCTGGGCACGTAGCCCACCACGATCGTCATCTGTCCTCCCGGGTCCTCGGGGACCAGTTGCGACCAGGCTCGATCCGGACGCGCTCCCGGACGTTACCGGAACGTAACCGCCCGTACGCCCCGATCCCACCCAGCGGCACAGGCATTAGCTACCCAGCGCGGGTACCCGGCCCGTCAACCGGCCTAGCTACCGGGCGAGCCGTTGGGCCAGCCACGTCAGCGCCATCGGGTAGCGGTAGTCGATCGCGGCGTGCGTCGCGGGGAACACCTCGTGGTGCACCCGCTCGTCGGGGACACCGATCCGCGACAGCTCGTTCCGGAACGCCTGGGCACCGAGGTCCAGGAAGTAGTCGTCCTTGTCCCCCGCGTCGATCCAGACCGCGCGCATCGACCTCAGCGCCGCCGCATGCCCATCGACCATCCGCACCGGGTCCCACGCCAGCCACCGCGCCCACAGCTCGGGACGAAGCACACCCGACCTCGGGTCGAACGGCAGCTGGGGACGACCGTCGGCCGCGGCCGAGAAGGCCGCTGAGCAGCCCAGCGCGGTGACGAGCGCCTCGTCCTCGGGCTTGGTGAAAGCCGGCCGCGAGCGAAAGTCCTCCCACCAGCGCCAGATGTCCCCGTCGTAGGACCGTAGGTGACGCACGGCCTCGGCGAACTCGTGGAGGTAGCAGTACTCGTAGAGGGCGTCACCGGCGTGGGTCGCGAACGCCCCGAACAGGTCAGGGCGGAGCATCGGCGTGATCATCGCGCCGAAACCGCCGCTGGACTTTCCGCTGATGGCGCGCGACTCGCGGTCGTCGATGGTCCGGTAGCGCGCGTCGACCCAGGGCACGACCTCGTCGCAGAGGTAGGAGTGGTAGCGCCCGGTCCCCGACGAGTCGACGAACTGCGACCCGCCGTAGGCGGTCCACGCGTCGACGAAGACGACCACGCATGGCGGTGCGGCTCCGCTGGCAAACGCCGCGTCTGCTGTCTCGGGGAACGGCTGCCGGAAGGGCGTCCGGTTCCACCACATGGCGACGTGGCCGGTGTAGCCCTGGATGACGTAGACACTGGGGTAGCGCGCGTCACCGTCGTCGTAGCCGGGCGGCAGGTACACCGAGATGGGGCGGTCGGCGGGGTCCTGCAGGGGGTTGTCCTTCAGCAGCTCCGAGGAGATCACGCCTTCGTCGATCCGTCCGGCCAGGTCCCCGCGCCACGGCAGCATGCCCCGAGTCAACCAGCACCCGCCTGGATCTTGACCTGCACGGACACCGGGACGAGTCTGGGCGGCCCGACCGTTCTCGACGAAGGAGACGTCATGGCCTACTCGATGCACTGCGCCGACACGGGAACCGACTGTCCCGGTGACTTCACGACGCGGAGCGAGGAGGAGCTCATGGCACACCTGCAGCTGCACGTCTCGCAGGCACACCCCGAGATGACTCTCGACGACGCCACCGTCACCCAGATCAAGGGCTTCATCCGCCAGAGCTGACCCGCGCGTCCCACGTGCGAGGATCGGCGCCGTGGCGCAGCGGCGTACGGCCTTCGTCCTCGGCGGCGGCGGGCTCCTGGGCGCCGGCGAGGTCGGCATGCTGCGGGCGCTGCTCGAGAACGGGATCTTCCCTGACCTGGTCGTCGGAACTTCGGTCGGTGCGATCAACGGCGCGGCCATCGCGACGGACCCGACCCTCGCCGGGATCGACGACCTGGCCGCGGTGTGGCACGGCCTCGCGGGCAGCGGCCTCTATCGGGCCAGCCCTGTCCGCCGGGCGCGCCACGTCGCGCGGGCCCGCACGTCGGTGCATCCCAATGACCCGCTGCGGGACCTGCTGCTCGGCCACCTCGGCGACCGCCGCATCGAGGACCTGCCGGTGCCCTTCCAGTGCGTGGCGGCCAGCATCGAGCGCGCGGCGGAGCACTGGTTCACGACCGGTCCCGTCGTCGATGCGGTTCTGGCGAGCAGCGCCGTGCCGGGCGTGCTGCCTCCGGTGCGGATCGGTGCCGAGCACTACCTCGACGGCGGGTTGGTCAACTCCGTTCCCGTTGGGCGCGCGGTGGCCTTGGGCGCCACCGTGGTCTTCGTGCTCCAGGTCGGCCGCATCGACCGCCCGCTGAAGGCACCCACCAAGCCGTGGGAGGTCGCGTCGGTCGCCTTCGAGATCGCGCGCCGGCACCGCTTCGCCCGGGAGCTGGCCGAGATCCCGGAGGGGGTGGAGGTCCACATCCTGCCGACAGGGGCCGACGAGCCGCCGCGGGCGGCCGACCTGTCCTCCCTGCGCTACCGGGACTTCGCGTCGTTGGAGCGCCGCATCACCCAGGCTCACGACGCGGCCCTCGCCTACCTGCAGCGCACGCCCCAGCGCACCCGCTGACCTCGGTCGAGCACCCGATGCTTCCCCCGGTCCTTGTCCGCCGGCTCGTCCTCGCACCCGGGATGGTCGTCCTCGCGGCGGTCCTGGTGACCGGGCTGCCCGTCCTGCTGCTGCTCGCCATCGCCCTGTCGACGGTGCTGCCCGGCCGATGGCGTGCCCTGCGGCTGCTCTGGATGGTGCTGCTGCACCTCGTGCTCGAGTCGGTGGCTCTCGTGGCGCTGTTCGTGCTGTGGGTCGCGAGCGGGTTCGGCTGGCGGCTGCGTACGCCTGCCTTCCAGCGGGCGCACTACGTGCTGGTCCGGTGGTACCTGCAGGTCATCTACTGGGAGTGCGAGCGGGTGCTGCACGTGCGCGTGGTGGTCGAGGGACCAGCCCCGCGGTCGTACGCCGGTCGACCGCTGCTGATCCTGAGCCGCCATGCCGGCCCGGGCGACTCGTTCCTGGTGGTTCACGCGTTGGTGAACTGGTACGCCAGGGAGCCACGGATCGTCCTCAAGGACACCTTGCAGTGGGACCCGGCCATCGACGTGGTCCTCAACCGTCTCCCCAACCGGTTCATCCGGCCGGAGCGGAGCGCAGCCGGGAGTGACGGAAGCCGCGACCAGGTGCTAGCAAGGATCGGCGAGCTCAGCCACAACCTCGACGACAACGACGCGTTCGTGATCTTTCCTGAGGGAGGGAACTTCACCGAGCACCGACGCAAGCGGGCCATCGAGCGGCTGCGTCGACAGGGACACATCGACGAGGCGGAGAAGGCGGAGCGCCTGCGGCACGTGATGGCTCCGCGGCCGGGGGGTGTGCTGGCCGCCCTGACCCGGGCTCAGGATGCGGACATCGTCTTCGTCGCGCATACGGGCGCCGAGCACATGTCGACCGTTCTGGACGTGTGGCGCGAGCTGCCCATGGACCGCGAGATCCAGATGCGGTGGTGGATCGTGGCGGCGGCCGACGTCCCCGAGGGCGAGGAGGCGCGCATCGACTGGCTCTACGAGTGGTGGGCGCGCATCGACGACTGGATCACGGCGCGTCAGGCGGAGCGCGCGTGACCCCGCACGGTGACGGCGATGGCTGGGTCCACTGCGCCGCGGGCCACCGGCACTGGGGCCTCTTCGGCGCCGCAGGCTTGCTGCTTCGGCGCGATGACGCCGGCACCGCGGAGGTGCTCCTACAACACCGTGCCACCTGGAGCCACCACGGCGGCACGTGGGGCCTCCTTGGTGGTGCGCGGCACCGCCGGGAGACCGTCGTCGATGCTGCGCTGCGCGAGGCGGGCGAGGAAGGCGGCCTGGACCCGGCGTACGTCGAGGTGCACGGCCGGTTCGACGACTCGCACGGCGGCTGGACGTACGCGACCGTGTTGGCGGGTGCCCGGCCCGGCGCGGTTGCGCAGCCCACCGGGGGCGAGAGCATCGACGTGGCTTGGGTCGCCGTCGAGGACGTCACGTCTCTGCCGCTGCACCCCGGGCTCGCGGGCGCCTGGCCCTTGCTGCGGGACGCACTGCACCGGCCCACCGTGGTGGTGGACGCCGCCAACGTGGTCGGCTCCCGACCCGACGGATGGTGGCGCGACCGCGCGGGGGCCGCGCGCCGGTTGGTCGATGCGGTTGCCGGGCTGTCCCGCTCAGGGCTCGAGCGTTCCCGGCTGCCACCGGGCTTGGACCTGCCGGAGCTGGCCTGCTGGTGGCCGCGATGGGTGGTGGTCCTGGAGGGTGCCGCCCGCCCTGCGGCGCAGAACGCCCCGCAGGGCGTCTGCGTCGTGGCTGCGGAGGGCTCCGGTGACGACGCGATCGTGCAGGCCGTCCACGACGCCGGCGGCGGGCCGGTGCTGGTCGTGACCGCTGACCGTGGTCTACGCGACCGATGCCACTCGATCGGCGCTGCGTCTGTCGGCTCGCGGTGGCTGGCGGACATGTTCGCGTAGGATCGGGGTCTTGATCAATAACCTGTACGACGACGGCATTGCCGCGATCCCCGGTGCGTTCTCCTCGGGCTGGGGCGAGGCACTGGCCGAGGACTTCGCGACTCTCTTCGCCGAGGCAAGCGGCCGTCCGGACGGCACTGTCAACCGGGGTCGCAACCGTTACTACTTCAGCGTGCATCCCGAGCGGCTGCGCGGCTTCCCCGACGTGGTCGGGCACCCTGTGCTGCAGGAGGTCTCGACCGAGGTACTGGGGCCGGACTGGCGGGTCGTCGAGGTGGCCTTCGACGTGCCGCTTCCGGGGTCGCTCCACCAGCCGTGGCACCGCGACTTCGAGACCCCGGCGATCACGGCTGACGAGCGCCGCCTCACGTCCCTCGCCTTCAACATCACCGCCGTCACGGTCACCCCGGAGATGGGGCCGTTCGAGATCGCGCCGGGAACGCAGTGGGACGACGGGGCGCGGTTCTCCCATGGCATGTTCCCCGAGCCCGACCAGGCGGCGCGGTACGGGAAAGTTGCCGTGCAGAAGATGCCGCGGCTCGGCGACATGTCCGTGCGGACCGGCCTGGCCATCCACCGTGGGACGCCGAACCGGTCCTCCGTGCCCCGACCAGTGCTCATCATCGGCGTGGTCGGGCCTGAGGTGTCCACCGGTCCCCATGGGCTGCAGATCAGCCGCGCGTACGCCGAGCGGCTGCCTGCCCCACTGCTCGCGCGCCTGGACACGGAGGTCGTCGACGAGCTCTCCCCGCTGGTGCAGGGGCACGACATCGAGGGCCTTGTCATGGGCGACATGGGCGACATGGGCGGTGACGACTGACCGGAGCCAGCCGGGCCCTCACAGCTTGCGGGGCTGCCAGCTCGGACCGTCAACGGTCGGTCCGTCCGGAGTCCAGACGATCGGGTCGATGCACATCCGGCGCGCGGTGAGGTCGCGGTCCCAGGCGTGGTACACCAGCACGTCCCTGCCCTCGTGCGTGGTGACGACGCTGTTGTGACCGGGGCCGAGCACCTTCCCGGGCACGGTCGCGAGCAGCGGCGGCGCGTCGGGCGGCTCGGACCACGGGCCGAGCGGGTGGTCGGCGACGGCTGTCGCGACGCCGTACCCGTCGGTCTCCCAGCTGCCGCCGGAGTAGAAGCACCAGTAGCGACCGTGCCGCTCGCGCACGAACGGGCCCTCGAGCGTGTGCCAGTCGTACACCTGCCCGTACATCTCCCGGTCGCGCCGGAACAGCTGCCAGTCCCCTGACGGCCGCAGGATCGTCCGCGGCGACCGTGCCAGCGCCGTCATCGACTGCAGGACGTCCACCGCGAGCATGGTGCCGACCCGGTCGCCCTCCAGGACGTCGCGGGCGTAGAAGAGGTACCGCGTGCCGTCACCGTCGAGGAACGGGTGCGGGTCGATCGCGAACCGTTCATGGGGGGTCAGGTCGACCCCGCAGTCCTCGTACGGCCCGGTCGCCTTGTCGGATACCGCCACGCGCAGGTGGTGACCCACGTCGCCGGTGCCGATCGAGTAGTACAGCCACCAGCGCCCGTCGTGCTCGGCTATCTCCGGCGCCCAGTAGTCGGTGCCTTGCTCCCGTGGCAGCGGCTCGAGCGCTCCGCCGGCCGGCGCCCAGTGCACGAGATCCGGGGAGGTGAGCACCTCGAAGGCGCGGCCGTCGACGACGCCTCCGGTGCCTATCGCGACGTAGCCCTCAGCAGTGCGCAGGACGAACGGGTCGGCGAGGTAACCGTCATAGACAGGGTTGCAGTAGGGCACCGGCACGCACCCGGCCTCCCCCGCCGGACGATCCGGCACACCCGCGGCGCTCACGTTACGGGAAAGTTACGTCGACTTGGCCGGATTGCGATTGGCCGGGCTGCGCAGTGGGCACCCGGGGCTTCAGCAGAAGCGGGGAGGTCGCAGATGACAGTGCCGACGATGCTCGGGCGTCGACAGATCGCGTGTGTGCTGGTGGCAGCCGTCGCTGCGGTGCTCCCTGCGGGGACCTCGGCCGCGGCCGACCCTGAGGGCTCCACGCCCTACGTCAACCCGGTGAGCCAGGACTTCGCCGACACCTTCGCCGACCCCGCTGTGATCAGGGGCAAGGACGGGTGGTGGTACTCCTACGGCACCTCCGACCCCCTGCGCGAGGGCGAGAACGTCTTCCACCGGATCCCGATGGCCCGGTCGGACAACCTCGTCGACTGGGAGTACGTCGGCGACGCGTTCAGTGACGCAACCATGCCCTCGTGGGCCGACACCGCCCGCGGCGCCTCCATCTGGGCTCCCGACATCCGCTACGTCGACGGTCAGTACCGCATGTACTACGTGGTGACCGAGACGCGGCCTCCCGGCGGCACAGACGAAAGGTTCGACAACGCGATCGGCATGGCGACCGCGCCCACCCCGGTCGGCCCGTGGACCGACAGCGGCGGGCCGGTCGTCGGCCCCCGGCGGGTGGGACCGGACAACTTCACCTGGACCTTCGACCCGTCCGCCGTGACCGACACCGACGGCTCCCAGTGGCTCTTCTACGGCTCCTACTACGGCGGCGTGTGGGTGGCCCGGCTCTCTGCCGACGGCAGGCGGGCTGTCGGTGACCCGACGATGGTCGCGATCGACAACAAGTTCGAGGGCTCCTACGTCGTACGTCGCGGTGACTACTGGTACTTCTTCGGCTCGGTGGCCAACTGCTGCGCCGGGCCGACGACCGGGTACAGCGTGCACGTCGGGCGCTCGCGCGACCTGCGCGGCCCGTACGTCGACCGCGAGGGCATCCCGCTGCTGGCCTCGCGGGCCGGTGGCACTCCCACGCTCGTCCAGAACGGGAACCGCTGGATCGCTGCGGGGCACAACGCGGTCGTGACCGACCTGGCGGGACAGGACTGGATCGCCTACCACGCGCTCGGCAGGGACGACCCGTGGCTGGACGAGCCGGGCGGCATCAACGAGCGTCCGATGCTGCTGGACCGCCTGGACTGGGTCGACGGCTGGCCCTACGTCCGCGCCGACCTCGGTCCCAGCGACGACCAGCAGCAGGGGCCCGTCACCGACGGGGCGGCGTTCACCAGGTTCGAGCAGGGCATCACGGCGCCGTTCCGCACTCAGGGCCGATGGACCATCGGGACCGACCCCCAGTCGGGGCGGTACGCCGAGGCGCTGCGCAACCGCTCCACGATCACGGCCCCGGTCCCAGAGCCGGGCGCAGTGCGAGCTGAGGCCGACGTCCGTGGAGCAGCAGGGCTGGTGCTGGGTGAGCCGACGACGGGTCCCCGTATCCAGGTCTGGGTCGACAGCGAGGCCAACATGCTCCGGGCCAAGGCGGTCGGCGCGCGCGGAGCCGGCGACCGGAACGCGCATGTGGCGCTGCCCGAGTCCTACCGCCCCCAGGCCTGGCACTCCTTGGTGGTCGAGCTGCGCTCAGGGCGGCTGCACGCCGAGCTCTCGCACGCCCGGCTCGGTGACCCGCTGGCTGTGCTCGACCTGGTGCTCCCTGCCGGTGCCGACACGGCTGACGAGGGTGGTGCCATCGCGCGCAAGAAGGGCGCGGACGTGGACAACCTGAGCGTCCTGAGAGCCCACCAACCCGTGACGGAACTCGTCCAGGAGCACGTCCCAGGCACGCTCTCGGCTGCTGACTCTGATGAGTTCGACGGGACGTCCTACGGTGCGGGCTGGACGTTCGTGGACGACACGAGGGGCAACCCGGACCCGACCGTCACCGGTGGAGAGCTGGTCTGGCCGGTGGAGGACACCGACCTCAACGGTCCGGCCAACGACGCCGGCCTGCTCCTGCGTGCCCCGCCCAGCCAGACGGGGAACTGGGCGGTGGAGACCAGGCTGACCATCGACACGGGTGAGAACGAAGTCCTCAACTACCAGCAGGGCGGCATCGTCGCCTACGTCGACGACGACCTGTTCACCCGGCTGTCGCACGTCGCGATCTGGAACACTCGGCAGACCGAGTTCGGCAAGGAGCTCAGAGACGAGCAAGGTGTCCTGCGCAACGGCGGCACGATCGCCGGGCCACCAGGGGCCACGACATACCTGCGCATCGTGCACCGGTTCGACGAGGCCAACGCCGAGCACGAGCTCCGGGCCTGGACCAAGCGCGAGGGCGGCACCTGGGTCAAGGGTGGGGTGTGGACGCTGCCCGGCGACACCACGATCCAGGTCGGCCTGATCTCGCACGGCCGCCAGATGGGCGAGACCAAGACATCACGTTTCGACTACTTCCGCACCTACGTCGACTGATCCACCGGATGCACCCTGCCTGACTGCTATACAACGAACCGACGTCACCACGACGAGCCGGCGCAAGTCCGCTCCAGGAGGACACATGACCGAGAACATCCCCACCAACGGCTTCTCCCGCCGGCGTTTCCTCGAGCTGGGGTTCGGCGCGGCTGCGGCCAGCGCGCTGTCCGCCTGCGGCGGGGGGAAGTCGGCCGAGGACGTGGCCGGCGGCGGCACGACGTCGGACAAGAAGTTCACCGGCGAGTATGACGGTCCCAAGGTGACGCTGTCCTACTGGAACGGCTTCACCGGCGGCGACGGCCCGTTCATGGACCAGCTCGTCAAGGACTTCATGACGGAGAACCCCAAGATCGCGGTGAAGCAGAACACCGTGGAGTGGGCGCAGTACTACCAGCGGATGCCCGCCGCGGTGACCGCAGGCAAGGGGCCTGACGTCGGCGTCATGCACATGGACCAGCTCGCCACCAACGCCGTCCGCAAGATCATCGTGCCGTTGGACGACCTGACGGAGTCCATCGGGCTGACCGAGGACGACTTCACCCCCGAGGTGTGGAACGCCGGCATCTTCCAGGACGCCCGCTACGGCCTCCCCCTCGACGTGCACTCGCTCGGCATGTACTACAACGAGGACCAGTTCTCCCAGGCCGGTGTCGAGGAGGCTCCCACCGACGAGGAGTCGCTCATGGCCGCGCTGGACAAGCTGCAGGAAGTGAACCCGCAGCCGTTCTGGATGCCGAGCCGGTGGCCCGCGCACCTCATGTTCCTGTCGCTGCTGTGGCAGAACGGCGGTGAGCCGTACGACGCGGAGAACTCCAAGGCGACCTTCGACTCCGACGCCGGCGTCCAGGCGCTGACCTGGATGACCGAGGTCATCTCCAAGGGGTACAGCCCCAAGAACGTCGCGCAGGACTCCCAGTACGTCGCGTTCAAGAACTCCAAGGTGTCGGTGACCTGGGACGGCATCTGGCAGATCAACGACCTCAAGGCCGCGAAGCTGCCGTTCGCGCTGGCACCCGTCCCGCAGATCGGGTCGACCAGCGCCGTCTGGGCCAACTCGCACAACTTCTACCTCACCAAGCAGGCAGCGGAGGACGACAACAAGCTGCAGGCCGCCAAGGTCTTCATCGACTGGATCATCAAGAAGTCGGCTGACTGGGCGGGTGCCGGCATGGTGCCGGCCGCCAAGTCGGTGCGCGAGAGTTCCGGTGTGCAGGACACGACCCAGGCCCCGATCGCCGCACAGATCGAGGCGATGAAGTTCCTGCCGCCCGTGCCAGGGCTGGGTGACGTGACGGCCCAGACCTTCGAGATCGCGGTCGCCGACGCCATCCTGGGCAAGCGGTCGCCGGCCGAGGCGCTCAAGGACGCCGCCGGTAAGGGCAGCCAGCTGATGGAGGCGAACAAGCAGAAGTTCGGGGCCTGACCTCGTGGCGACGTCCGCTCCTGGCCGGCCGGCCGCGGGCGACGCGACACGGGTCGACGAGGAGGCGCTAGGCCTGGGCGACACCTCCCGCGAGCCGACCAGCCGCACCCGGGGCGACACCCGCGCGGCCTACCTGTTCCTCGGGCCGTACCTCGTACTGTTCATCGCGTTCGTCATCGCACCCGCCGTCTACGGGTTCTGGATCAGCCTCCACGACTACGACTACACGCTGCCGGGCAAGCCGTGGGTCGGGCTGAACAACTACCAGAAGCTGATCGACTCGGACTCCGTCACGTTCGAGAACTTCTGGAACAGCATGAAAGCAACCGCCATCTTCACGCTGGCGAGTGTGCCGCTGCTGCTGGTCCTACCGCTGCTGGTGGCGCTGATCATGAATGCCCGCTTCCGGGGGCGCAACTTCTTCCGGGCGGTCTACTTCGCACCGTACGTGCTGGGTGTCGCCGTCGTGGCGGTGCTCTGGCGGTTCCTGCTCGACGCCAACATCGGGCTGATCAACCAGTACGCCGGTGCCATCGGGCTCCCTGACGACACCGCCTGGCTGACCGACACCCCAGCGGCGTGGGTCGGCCTGGTGGGCGTCACCGTGTGGTGGACGCTGGGGTTCAACGCCGTTATCTACCTGGCCGGTCTCCAGGACATCTCGGTGGAGCTGTACGAGGCGGCCAAGGTCGACGGGGCCAACCGCTGGCAGAGCTTCTGGAACGTCACGATGCCCGGACTGCGACCGGTGCTGGCCTTCGTAACGATGGTGACGATCATCGCGTCGGCCAACATGTTCGGCCAGTCCTATCTGATGACCAAGGGCGCGCCGGGCACGGAGACGCGCACTGCGATCTACTACATCGCCGACACCGGGCTGCGCAACTTCCAGATGGGCGACGCAGCAGCCATGAGCTACGTCCTGACGTTGTTGCTCATGCTGCTCAGCGTCGGGGTGTTCTGGCTGTTCCGCGAGAGGAACGAGTGATGGCCACCAGCGCCCCGCCCCGCACCACACAGCCCGCTGCCGCGCCGCCACCGGCGCTCGAGTCGCGCAACCGCGCCGTGCCGACCGCGCTGCGCTATCTGGGCCTGACGGTCCTCGGGCTGATCTTCCTCAGCCCGCTGCTGTTCATGCTGGTCACCTCGTTCAAGAGTCGCGTCGAAGCGGCCGGCGTACCGCCCACGTGGGTCCCGGAGGACCCGACGGTCCAGGCCTACGACTCGGTCATCAACTCCTCCGGCACGCCCGTCCTGCAGTGGTTTGCCAACAGCATGATCTCGGCGGGGGCCAATGCCGCCCTGGTGGTCACCACCGCCGCGTTGGCCGCCTACCCCCTGGCCCGGATGAGCTTTCCCGGAAAGCGGATCGTCTTCTCGCTCATCGTGGCGACCCTGTTCGTCCCGCCGGTGATCCTGATCATCCCCAACTACCTCATCGTGGGAGAGCTGAAGTGGCTCGACACCCTGGTGGCCGTCATCGTGCCTACCGCGGCCTCGGCGTTCGGCGTGTTCTTCCTGCGGCAGTTCTTCCTGTCGCTGCCTCGTGAGCTGGAAGAGGCGGCAGTTCTCGACGGCGCCAACCGCTGGCAGGTGTTCTTCCGGGTGATCCTGCCCCTGTCCAAGCCGGCGCTGGTCACGTTGGCGGTGCTCGCGTTCCTCACCAACTGGAACGACTTCCTGTGGCCGGTCTACGTGCTCTTCAGCCCGGAGGCGCAGACGCTGCCCGCTGGGTTGTCGACGCTCCAGTCGGCCAACAACGTGCGCTACGACCTGCTGATGGCCGGCGCGGTGATCGCGAGCCTTCCGGTCCTGATCCTCTACGTCTTCGCCCAGCGGTTCATCATCGAGGGGGTCTCCCGCTCCGGGCTGAAGGGCTGAGCGCACTCGGCTCGTAGGCTCCGCCCGTGTCCGCCGCAGCCGAAGTCCTCGTCCTCGTCGTCATGCTGGTCGGCGTCGTGGGGACGGTGATTCCGGTGCTGCCCGGCCTGCTCCTCGTCTGGGGGGCTGGGGTCGGCTGGGCCTGGCTCGACGGCTGGGGCCCGGCCCGGGTAACCGTCGCGGTGGCCCTGACGGTGCTGCTCGTGCTCGGCACCATCGCGAAGTACGCGCTGCCGGCCCGGTCCGCCACCGGCGCCGGTGCGCCGAGACGCACCCTGCTGCTCGGCGCGCTGGGTGCCGTCGTGGGTTTCTTCGTCATCCCCGTGGTAGGGCTGCTCGTCGGCGGTGTGGGCGCGGTCTACCTCGCCGAGCTGTCCCGGCTGGGGCGGGCCGACCTTGCGTGGCGGTCGACCAAGGCGACTCTGATCGGTGTCGGCATCGGCGTCCTGGTCGAGGTCGCCACCAGCCTGGTCATGGTCGGCGTGTGGCTCGTCGCCGTCCTAACGGTGTAGCCGGCTTACCGGGTCAGGCGACCGGGTCGTCCGCGGTGTCGCCGACCCGGTGAACCCGCATCGCGTTGGTCGAGCCGACGGTCCCCGGCGGGCTGCCGGCCACGATGACGACCAGGTCACCGCGGCGGGCCCGTGCCGCGCCGAGCAGCGCCTCGTCGACCTGCCGGACCATGTCATCGGTGTGCTTGACCGTCGGGGTCAGGAAGGTCTCGACCCCCCAGACCAGAGACAGCTGGCTGCGTACGGCCTGCTCGGGGGTGAACGCGAGCAGCGGGATCGGGGAGCGAATCCGCGCCAACCGCCGGGCGGAGTCGCCGCTCTGGGTGAAGGCGACCAGGAAGCGGGCGCCGAGCAGCTCACCGACCTCGGCAGCCGCCCTGGTGATCGCCCCTCCCTTGGTCCGGGGCCGGCCGGTCAGCAGCGGAACAGTGCCGAGCGCGTTGTCCTCCATCTTCGCGATGATCCGGGCCATCGTCTGCACCGCCACTATCGGGAACCGCCCGACGCTGGTCTCCCCCGACAACATCAACGCATCCGCGCCGTCCAGGACGGCGTTGGCTACGTCGGAAGTCTCCGCGCGGGTCGGCCGCGACGAGTCGATCATCGACTCGAGCATCTGGGTGGCCACGATCACCGGCTTGGCGGCGCGCCGGGCCAGGGTGATCGCCTGGGTCTGCACCAGCGGTACGTCCTCGAGGGGCAGCTCGACCCCGAGGTCACCACGCGCGACCATGATGCCGTCGAAAGCCGCGACGATCTCGGCGAGCCGTTCGACCGCCTGCGGCTTCTCGATCTTCGCCAGGACCGGCAGCCGCACGCCCTCCTCGTCCATGACCTCCCGCACCGCGCGGGCGTCCTCGGCGCTGCGCACGAATGACAGGGCGATCAGGTCGGCCTGCAGGTGCAGGGCCCACCGAAGGTCCTCCACGTCCTTCTCCGACATCGCCGGCACACTGACTGCGACGCCCGGAAGGTTGATGCCCTTGTGGTCGGAGACCCGACCACCCTCGACCACGGTCGTGACCACCCGCGGACCTTCCACCCGGACGCAGTCGAGGGCGACCTTCCCGTCGTCGATCAGCAGCCGGTCGCCAGCAGCCACGTCGCCGGGCAGCCCGTCGTACGTCGTGGAGACCATGTGTACGTTGCCCGCCACGTTCTCCGTGGTGATGGTGAACTCCGCGCCGTTGACCAGCTGGACCGGGCCACTGCCGAAGCTGCCGAGCCGGATCTTCGGGCCCTGCAGGTCGACGAGCACGGCGATCGCTCGCTTGCTGTCGTCGGAGGCCTGCCGGATGCGCCGATAGACCGTCTCGTGGTCGGCCCGGTCACCGTGACTCAGGTTGAGCCGGGCGACGTCCATCCCGGCGGCGACGAGAGCGTTGATCTGCTCGGTGCTGGAGGTGGCTGGACCGAGGGTGCAGACGATCTTCGCGCGGCGCACCCCGTGAGCCTATTGGCTCCCGCGGCCAGACCGAAGTGGCGCTGCCGAGCTCATGCCGCAGGACATCCCGCTCCGGGGGGCGCTGGGGAGCGGGTGTCCGGAAACCACTCGGTCACCTAGTCGTAGCCGTCGCCGTCCCCGTCGCCGTCTCCGTCGCCGTCGCCGTAGCCCTCGCCGGGGCCGTGGCCGGGTAGTGGCTCGGGACGGGTACGGACCACGATGCCGGTGAGCATCCTGGTGTCCACGCTCCCGTCGCCGTGCAGGACCGTGTGCACCAGCCGCCGGGTCTTGTGCTCGTGATGGCGCCGGCACCGCGGGACCATCGACGCGGCG
>JACCUZ010000221.1 GCA_013698395.1 Sporichthyaceae bacterium | reverse complement strand
CCTCGGCAACGTGGAGCGGGCCGGCATGGGCGAGGAGAAGCTCGACAACACCGTCTACACGATCCGTGGGCTACGCGACCTGGCCGACCTGGCCCGGAGCAAGGGCGACACACCTACGGCGACGTGGGCCTCGGAGCGCGCAGCCGCGATGGAGGCCGCGTTCGAGAGCGCCTGGTGGTACGGCCAGGACACCGACCAGTACGCCGACTCGATCGACCTGCCCGACGACGGCGTGAACGACAACACCAAGATCCTCCAGCGGCACTGGATCGGCGTCACTCCGATGGACGCCGAGCTGGTTCGCGAGGGCCAGGTGACCCGGCCGCTGGCCACCGACGACCACGGGCAGCTCGCCTTAGCGAAGCGCCAAGAGCCCTGCTACTCGGGTGAGTTCGGGCTGTACCACACAGGTACCGGACCCACATCGGCTCCGGAGGGCAACCCTGGGCCTACTTGCGACAGCGCCGTGTCGACGGTGAAGAGCGAGCGGTCGGTCTTCTCCCTCAACACCGGGATCATGGCGGTCGCGGAAGGCAACTTCGGTCGCCTGGGCGTCGACGAGCAGCAGCGCTACACGACCGGGAACGCGCGCATCCAGCTCGATCCCAGCGTGTGGGAGATGCCGGGCGCCATGCCGGAGATCGCGCCGAGCCCCGACTTCGAGGCCAACATCGACCGACCGCTGTACGACCGCTCGATGGTGCTGCAGGCGTGGGGCACCTACGGCACCCTGTGGCCGGTCGTGCACCACCAGCTCGGTGTCAGTCCGGACCTCGGGCGAGGGCAGCTCGCCGTCGTCCCGCAGGTGCCCGACGGGCAGAGCCGCGTTGCCGGCACGAACATCCGGCTGGGGGGCGGGTCGGTGGACGTCACTGCCGAACGCGGCGGCTCGACCGTGACGACCATCGTGACGCGTCACCTCTCTGCCGACCTGCTGATAGGCCACGTTCTTCCGGATGGCGCCGCTGTCTCCTCGGTGACGCTGGACGGGGAGCCGACGGACGCGTACGAGGTGCGCTCGACGGCTCGGGGCGCGGAGGTCGTGCTCGACGCCGGAATCGGCACCGGCACGAGCACCTTGGTGGTCACCTTCTCCTGATCCGCCTGGCATGGACGCGTTCAGCGCTGCTTCAGCACGCGCGCAGCAGAATGGTGATCGACCGAACATCACCAGGCGCTGAGGACCTGGACCGACCTGAGGGGCAAGACCAGTGAGAAAGAAGCTCGCCATCGGAACCGCATCTGCCCTGCTCGCGCTGACAGCCACCGGAACGGGCGTCGCTGTCGCAGGCAGTGACGATGACGGTGACCGGACAGTCACCGGCTCCAAGGCCAAGCAAGCGACCGCTGCGGCTCTCGCCGCCACAGGTGGTGGCCGAGCGAACTCGGTCGAGCGAGACTCGGAGAACGGCGCGACCTGGGAGGTCGAGGTCACCAAGCCCGGAGGCACGACGGTCGACGTGCGCCTCGACGTGAACTACCAGGTCGTGGTCATCGAGGGCGACTCCGAGGACAAGGACGGCAGCTCATGACCCGGCTCGCAGCTGCGGCAGGACTTTGGCCCCGAACGCGTCGATGAACGCGTCCTGCTCCTGTCCCACGTGGTGCAGGTAGACCTGCTCGAAGCCCAGGTCGATGTACTCGGCGAGCAGCTCGGTGTGCCGGCTGAGGTCGGCGGAGATGTTGACGGTGCCGCGGACGTCGGCCATAGGTACCTCCTGGGAGACGGCGTCGAACAACTCGGCGCTGTCCAGGTCCCAGCAGACCGGCGGTGGGAACACGTTGCTGCGCCACTGCTCGTAGGCGATCGCTTCTGCCGTCGGCTCGTCCGGTGCCCAGCTCAGGTGCACCTGAAGGTGCAGCTCCCCGCGCCCGCCGGCTTCCCGGTATGCCGAGGCGATCTTCCGCAGGCGCTCGGGGGGCGCGTTTGTGGTGATCAGGCCGTCCGCCCAGTCCGCGCACCACGCCGCGGTTTGCTCGCTCGTCGCGGCGCCGATCAGCAGCGGAGCCCGTTCGGGGCGCGTCCAGACTCGCGCCCGGTCCACGATGACCAGCCCGTCGTGGCTCACTTCCTCGCCGCGCAGCAGCGCCCGGATGATGTCGACACACTCGCGCAGTCGCGCGTTGCGCACGTCCTTGCGGGGCCAGCGGCCGCCGGTGATG
>JACCUZ010000188.1 GCA_013698395.1 Sporichthyaceae bacterium | reverse complement strand
GCCGGGGACAACACAGCCAGGACGGCGACAGCGCACAGCGCGGCGAGCGGGAGGGCGGAGCGCGCGGCGGGCAGGAAGGCTCGAGGCACCAGGACACTCTGCCCCACCCGCGCAACTGTGTGGACGGTCTCGACCGGGCTGGGGCATCCTCGCCGTCGTGGCAGGCACCCAAGTGGTGCGCGGGTTGCGCCAGCGGATGGTCGGGCTGCGGGTCGATGTCACGCCGTTGCGCACCTCGCGCGACTTCCGGCTGCTGTTCGTCGCCGGCAGCGTGTTCTACCTCGGCGCGATGGTGAGCTATGTCGCCCTTCCCTACCAGATCTACCAGCTCACCGGGTCGAACTTCGCCGTCGGTGCGATCGGCCTCGTCGAGGTGGTGCCGCTCGTGGTCTTCGGGCTGTACGGAGGGGCGCTGGCCGACCACGTCGACCGCAGGAAGATGCTGGTCGCGACCGGGGTCGCGCAGGCCGGGCTCACCGCGGTGCTGCTGGTCAACGCAACGCTGTCCGAGCCACAGATCTGGGTGATCTACCTGGTCGCGGCGCTGCTGTCGGTGGCCCAGTCGCTGCAGCGGCCCAGCCGTGAGGCGTTGATCCCGCGAGTGGTGCGTCACCACGAGCTGCCTGCGGCGGTGTCGCTGTCCAGCCTGGGCATGCAGATCGGCATGCTGACGGGTCCGGCGATCGGTGGACTGCTGCTGACCAGTGCCGGGATCTCCTGGGCCTACGCCCTCGACGTCGTCGCACTGGTGGTCGCGACGGTGCTGTTCACGGCGTTGCGCAGCTACCCGCCCACCGACGTGAGCACCCCGCCGAGCGTCGCCGGCATCGTCGAGGGCATCCGCTACGCGGCGGGTCGAAAGGACCTGCTGGGCACCTACGTCATCGACATGGTGGCGATGTTCATGGCGATGCCCACGGTGCTGTTCCCCGCTTTTGCCGGGGACGTGCTCGACGAGCCCGCGATGCTCGGGCTGCTCTACACAGCCGGCGGCATCGGCACCCTCGCGGCGACCCTGACCAGCGGCTGGACGGCCAGGTTCCCCCACCACGGCCGCGCGGTCGTCATATCCGCGGCCGCCTGGGGAGCGGCGGTCGGCCTGGCCGGCCTGTCCCCCAACGCGTGGGTGGCGGTGTTCTTCTTCTCAGTCGCCGGTGCGGCCGACATGATCAGCGGGATCTTCCGCTCCACGATCTGGCACCAGACCATCCCCGACGAGAAGCGGGGCCGGCTGGCCGGAATCGAGATGTTGTCCTACTCCCTGGGGCCGCTCGGGGGGCAGGTCCGGGCCGGGCTGGTGGCCGACCTGACCAGCGTGCGGGCGTCGATCGTCAGCGGGGGCATCCTCTGCGTCGTCGGGGTGACAGCCACCGGCACCGCCCTGCGCGAGTTCTGGCGCTATGACAGCCGGACCGACGAGCACGCGACGCGCGAGCGTGACGTGCGCGCCGCGCGCAACCTCCTGTGACGCCCGGGAGTTCGGTGCCCGTCAGCTGTCGCTGGAGCGGGCCCAGAGGTTGATACCTGCGTCGACGGCGTGCTTGTCGATCGCGGCCAGCTCGTCGTCGTCGATCTCGAGGCGGTCGAGCGCGTCGAGGTTCGTGTCCAGCTGCTCGACACTGCTCGCCCCGACCAGGACCGAGGTCACCCGTGGGTCCCGCAGCGCCCACGCCAGCGCCAGCTGGGCCAGCGACTGGCCGCGGGAGCGCGCGATCTCGTTGAGCCGGCGTACGTGCTTGAGGCTGTCCTCCGTGAGCAGCTCAGGATCAAGGGACTTGCCCTGGGCCGCGCGGGAGTCCTCGGGCACCCCCTCGAGGTAGCGGTCGGTCAGCATCCCCTGGGCCAGCGGCGAGAAGGCGATGCAGCCGACGCCCTCGTCCTCGAGCACGTCGAGCAGGCCGCCCTCGATCCACCGGTTCAGCATCGAGTAGGACGGCTGGTGGATGAGCAGCGGCGTCCCCAGCTCCCGCAGGATCGCGGCGGCCTCCCGGGTCCGATCGGGTGAGTACGACGAGATCCCGGCGTAGAGCGCCTTGCCCTGCCGGACCGCGCTGTCAAGAGCCCCCATCGTCTCCTCGAGCGGGGTGTCCGGGTCGAAGCGGTGGGAGTAGAAGATGTCGACGTAGTCCACGCCCATCCGGGCCAGCGACTGGTCCAGGCTGGCCAGCAGGTACTTGCGGGAGCCCCACTCGCCGTAGGGCCCCGGCCACATGTCGTAGCCCGCCTTGGTCGAGAGCACGATCTCGTCGCGGTAGGGCCGGAAGTCGTCGGCGAAGTGCCGGCCGAAGTTGCGTTCCGCGCCGCCGTAGGGCGGTCCGTAGTTGTTCGCGAGGTCGATGTGCGTCACGCCGCGGTCGAACGCGCGGCGCAGGATCGCCCGCTGGGTCTCGAACGGCTTGTCGTCGCCGAAGTTGTGCCACAGCCCGAGAGACACGGCCGGCAGCTTGAGACCGCTGCGTCCGATGCGGCGGTAGTCCAGATGGTCGTAGCGGTCGTCGGCGGGGGCGTAGGGCGCGTCGGTCGTCATGGCCCCAGTCTCCCATCGCGTCCAGCGGCTGACATGATGGACGGCTGCTCGGGGAGGGAGACCGTGGTGACCCAGGACGCCGAAGTGCGCCGTGAGCAGTCCTACCTGGACCGTCTCTACGCCCGGCTGGACCTGCTCCGGGCGCGCGCCACCGACGAGCTCGCGGCCGTGCGCCGGGAGGGCCCCAGCGGCACGCCGCAGATGAGGTCGGAGCGCGACGCCTTCGCCACGATGCACGAGCAGCGGCTGGCCCAGCTCTGGGCCGTCGAGGAC
>JACCUZ010000176.1 GCA_013698395.1 Sporichthyaceae bacterium | reverse complement strand
CCGGGACTCATGAAGGTCTTGTAGTAGAAGCCAGCCGGTAGCGCTTTGCGTGCCAACTCACCCGCCGCCTTGACGTCGAAGGTCAGCGACGGCCAGGTGTCCTGCGAACGCGCGTCCATATCCGCTTCGACGAGTCGGTGGGCGCCGCGCACGTTCGGCTCGTCTCCGACCTGCAGCAGGCACCCCGGGTCGAGGTAGCTGGCGGTGAGCAGCCCGCGCGGGCGGTGGTACTTGAAGCTGCGCGAGAAAACCCGCACCCCGCAGGCTGCCAGCGCCGACGCGATCGTGTCACCGGCGTAGGCAGGGAAGGCTCTGCCGTTCCAGCTGAACGTAAAGGACTCCCGGCGGTCGATCACCTCGCCGGGTTGGCGGCCTAACCGCTGAGACATTGATGGTGTGACGTCTCGTCGTGGCGGTGTCGGCCAGTTGCGGCGCGTCATGACTTCTGCCTGTCGGGGCCTGAGACTGCTGACCGAACCTCGTTGGTGGTGGTGTCGCGATCCACCAGAAGGTACCGGCGACAGCCCATCTGGTGGTACCACCGCTCGGTCGTCCAGCCCGCCACGTTGCGGCGCAGGTAGAGGTAGTCGCGCCACTCCTTCATGGTGGTGGTGACGGGGTGCGGCCGGGCTCGCATCTCGCCGACGTAGCCGAACTCCTCGGCGTCTCGCGGGCCGCACCAGGGACAGGGCAGCAGGATCATCAGTGGCCCACCGCCGCGGCACCCTTCTCGCCCACGAGCCGCCCCTGCGCGAAGCGGTCGAGCCCGAAGGCAGAGATGAGATCTGGTGTGCGGCCGGTCGCCACACACTCGGCCATCGTCTCGCCGGCCACCGGCCCCGCCTTGAACCCGTAGGTGCCCCAACCCACGTCGACGAGGAACCCGTCCACCCCGGTCGGCCCCATGATGGGCGCGAAGTCTGGGGTCATGTCGCAGAGCCCGGCCCACTGGCGCAGCAGGCGCAGCTTCGCCAGAGCCGGCATCAACGCGAGGACGTGGGCGGCGAGCCCCTCGGTGAACTCGAGCGACCCGCGGGTCGAGTACGACGCGAACGGGTCCACGCTCGCCCCGAACACCAGCTCTCCGCGCGCGGTCTGGCTGACGTACACGTGCAAGGTGCCGGAGACGACGACCGTGCGCAGGAACGGCTTGACGGGCTCGGTGACGGCAGCCTGCAGCGGAAAGGTCTGCACAGGGAGCCGAACCCCGGCCATGTCGGCGACGAGGGTGGCCCAGCCCGCGGTGGCGTTGACGACGATTGGGGCGGCGATGTCGCCGCGGGTCGTGCGGACTCCCGTCACCCTGCCGGCCGAGACGTCGATCCCGGTCACCTCGGTGTCCTGGTGAAGGTGTACGCCGAGGCTGTCCGCCGCGCGGGCATATCCCCAGACGACCGCGTCATGCCGGATGATCCCGCCGGGAGGGTGGTAGAGCGCACCGAGGATCGGATAGCGGGCCTCGTCGGTGATGTCCATGTGCGGGACGAGCCGCTTGATGTCGGATGGCCCGATGACGTCGGATTCGACACCGCAGACCTTGTTGACCTCAGCTCGCCAGCGCATGGTCCGCAACGAGGCGTCGCTGTGCGCCAGCGTGAGGTGTCCCTTGCGGGAGAACATCACGTTGAAGTTCAGCTCCGCGGCAAGCCCTCGGTACAGCTCGAGCGACCGGTCGTAGAAACGCACGCCCTCCGGTGTCAGATAGTTGGACCGCAGGATCGCGGTGTTGCGACCGGATCCGCCGCCGCCGAGGTAGCCCTTGTCGAGCACGGCGACGTCGGTGATGCCGTGGTTGCGGGCCAGATAGTACGCCGTGGCCAGCCCGTGGACACCGCCGCCGACGATGACGACGTCGTATCGACGTCGGAGTTCCCGGGTTCGCCAGGCAGGCTCCCACGCGCGGTCGGTCACCCCGTGGCGCAGCAGTGCCACGGCGGAGTAGCGAGCCGGTCCTGGGCGGCGCCCGAGGCGGCGAACGTCAACCATGGCCGCCCCCATCGGTGAGCCGGTCGAGCAGTTCCCGACGCCACCGTTCGGTGGTCTCCACGTCGCCGAGCGTGTACACGTGCAGGCCGTCCATCGCGAGTTCCCCGCCCGAGGTCAGCTCGTCGAGCAGCCGGTCCGGACGGAAGCCACCGGACCGCAGGAGCCTGGCCCCGCCCTCTTGCTTGCGCAAGAAACGCAGGGACGTTCCGACGCCGATCCGGCCGGCGATCCGCATCAGCTTGAGCCGGTCGACCGCCCCGGCGATGCCGGCATGCACCGGAAGCCGGACGCCCAGCGCACGGGCGTGCCCGATCCAGCCGTGCACGGCTCCAGCATCGAAGCACATCTGGGTGACGATGTAGCTGCTCAGAGGCTGCTTCTCGAGCAGTGCCCGGTCGAGCTCGTCCTGCGAGACGCGCGGATGGCCCTCGGGGTATCCAGCCACCCCGACTGCTTGCAGGCTTCGACCGGAGTCCGTCTGGCGCAGGCGTTTCATGGCGCTCAGCAGTTGGAGGGAGTCAGCGAAATCACCCACCGGCGTCTCGCCGTCCCCCCCGACCACGAAGACGTCGCGGACACCAGAGTCGTCCAGTCGGCACATGATCTCGCTGAGGTGCGCCTCGTCGTACACCAACCGCGCGGCCAGGTGCGGAACCGCCGTAAAACCCCCACGGGCGAGCCCCTCGGCGAGAGTGATTGTCGGCTCCAGGCCCTTCCGCGGCGATGCGGTCACTGTTACCGGCAGTGTCAGCGGTACGTGTTGCTCGACAATGTCGGCGGTCCCCGCGAGCGGCAAGACCTCATATCGCGGCTGACGGAGCAGCCCGACAAGCGCCTGCCGCTGACGGTTCTCGGGGCTGTCGGCGGACGTCGGGTCGGTCAACGTACCTACTGACGGCTCAGTTTTGCCGTGTGTCGAAAATCTCTTCACCGCCGCCGCACCCCATACGGCGCCTGGCTGCGTTTGCGTCGTCGCCGATAGGACACCGCTGTCGGCTTCCTCCGCCGCCTTGCCAGGCATCTGCCTGGAGCACGGCAAGCAGGAAATGACTTCCGACACAAGGCGCTAGAGCCGGTCACAGTACTCCCGGTTATGCGCCTGCAGGCTTGGATCGGTTCCGAAGAAGGCGTGCTTTGACATGTCGACCGAGTACCGGCTCGCCTCAGGGGTACGCCCCATCGCCTCCGCCATGCTTCGCACATGATGCGGCCCCGCACCGCAGCACAGGCCGAGGTAGCGCACACCGGCTGCCTGCGCCGAGACGGTGAAGTCGGCTACCTCGTAGCGGTTGCAGGTGAACGGGTCCAGCGCCGTTGGGAACGGCCTGCCGTCCGGCAGCAAGGACGCGTCGGGCTCTCGCAACGACTGGAACGTGGGCTGGTCCTGCGTTGTGCGGTAGGGGACGGGGAGCGCGGCGACGGGCACGTCAACGGCAGCGACGATCCCCGAGAGCAGCGGCAGCATGGTGGCCGGGCCGCGGATGCAGTTGAGCCCGACCACGGCCGCGCCATCGTCTGCCAGCCGGCGGCAGGCGTCGGCGAGGGAGTCCCCCTCCCGTGTCTGCGCCTGCTGGCCGACGGCAAGAGTGATGACCGCCGGCACGTCCGCCTGACGAATCACCTCGAGGGCGATGCGAGCCTCCCCGGCGTAACGGAAGGTCTCGCCGATGACGAAGTCGACGCCTGCCTCCGCCGCCCACCCCACCTGCTCCTCGAACATCGCCCTGGTCGGACCGTGGGTCTCGGCGTTGTGGGCGTCGTACAGGTTGGTGTTGCAGATGTTTCCCGCCAAGAGCGTTCCGGACTCCTCCGCCACCTCGCGGGCAAGCGCAAGCGCCTGCCGGTTCATCTCCTCCAGCATCCCCTCCTTGCCGACCGCGCGTAGCTTCTCCCGGTGGGCGTAGTAGGTGAGCGCCTCCACGACGTCTGACCCTGCCCGGACGAAGTCCCGGTGCAGCGAGGTGACCTGCGCGGGGT
>JACCUZ010000165.1 GCA_013698395.1 Sporichthyaceae bacterium | reverse complement strand
GGTCAGATCCGGTTGCCGGGGTCAGATCCAGTTGTGTCCCGGGGTCAGATCCGGTTGCCGGGGCCAGATCCGGGCGCCGCATCGCCTACCGTGGCCGCGGTGAAGATCCTCGCCGCCTCGGGTGGCTTCCTGCCCTCCGACTACGGCCCCTTCCAGTGGCGACGCGGCCCGCTCGTGGAGCATGCAATCGCGCTGGCCGGCGACCCGGAGCAGCCCCGCGTCTGCCACATCGGGACGGCGCAGGGTGACAGCCTCAACGGCATCGCCGGCTTCTACCGCGCATTCGCCGGGTCCGACGCCCGCGCATCACACCTGGAGCTGTTCCCCATGCCCAGTGTCCCCGACGTCCGGAGGCACCTGCTGGCGCAGGACGTGATCTGGGTGGGTGGCGGCTCGGTCGCCAACCTGCTGGCTGTGTGGCGTGTGCATGACCTCCCCGAGATCCTCCAGGAGGCGTGGGAGGCGGATGTGGTGCTGGCCGGCGTCTCGGCCGGGTCCATCTGCTGGCACGTCGGTGGCACCACGGACTCGTTCGGCCTCGAGTTGCAGGCGGTGACCGATGGCCTGGCCTTTCTGCCCTATGGCAACGGCGTGCACTACGACAGCGAGCCGGGCCGCCGGCCCCTGCTGCACCGCCTCGTCGCCGACCGGACCCTGCCGACGTCATACGCGACCGACGACGGTGTCGGACTGGTCTATGACGGCAGCGACCTCGTCGAGGCCGTCGCCGACCGACCCGGGGTGGCGGCCTACCAGGTCGAGCTCGGCAGCGGCGGCGACGTCGTCGAGACCCGCATCGAGCCGCGGTTGTTGGCCAGTTGACCAGTCAGCCGAGCTCGACGGTCATCCGCTCCCGAGCTGACCGGCGGGCCGCGTCGAGCACCGTAAGAACGGTGACCGCCTCCGTGGGCTCCACGGGGGGCGGCGCGCTCCCCCGGACCATGTCAGCCACGGCGGTGTAGAAGTCGCCCCACCCGCCGGGAGCTCGCCGTACCGGCTCGGACTGCTCCCCCCGCACGACCCACCCGCGGTGGTCGTCGTCGGCATCGGCCCATTCCTGGTACGCCGTCGCCTCTCCCGTGATCGCCGCGACCAGGTACGCGCCGTCGCGGCCGAGGAGACGGGTCCGCGGACCGGGCGCCCCCGCGAGCGAGGTGGCGCTGAGGTGGCTGGTCACACCCGACTGGTGCCGCAGCGCCAGGAAGGCCACGTCGTCCCCGACCGTGCTGACGGCGGCCAGCTCGGCGTACACCGACGCCACCGGCCCGAAGAGGTCTATGGCGCCGTCGACGAGGTGGGAATGCAGGTCCATCAGCAACCCGCCGCCCGCATCGGTCGGGGTGTTCTCCCGCCACCGGTCTTTCGGGACGGGTCGCCACCGCTCGAACCGAGCCTCGTAGCGGACGACGTCGCCGAGCACACCCGAGGACAGGACTTCGCGGGCCGTGAGGTGCTCGGAGTCCCAGCGCCGGTTCTGAAACACGGTCATCGGTACGCCGAGCCGGCGGGCCGAGTCGACCACGGTCCGGGCGGACTCGGCGTCCAGACCGAGCGGCTTGTCCACGACGACGGGCAAGCCGTGCTCGACCGCGGCCCGGGCTTGCTCGACGTGCACGTGGCCGGGCGAGGCGATCACGGCGAGGTCCACCGAGCCGGCGGCCGACCACAGGTCAGCGGGTGCCGCCAGCACACGCACCCCGGGGTTGTCCTCCTCTGCCTGCGCCGCGCGAACGGCGTCCCCGGTAACCACGTGCGTCAGCCGCATTCCGGGAGCGGCACGCAGCAACTGCGCATGAATGTCACGGCCGGCCATGCCGTAGCCGACCAAGCCGACCCGCAGCTCCGTCATCCCGCCGACGTACCCTTCCTGGCATGCCCCTGCACCTCGAGCACCTCGGCCTGGTGCCCTACGAGCAGGCGTGGGACGAGCAGCGCCGACGCCACGCGGCGCGGGTGGCCGGCAGCGCTGCCGACACGGTGCTGCTGCTGGAGCACCCGCCGGTCTACACGGCGGGCAAGCGAACGTCGGCGTTCGAGCGACCGACCGACGGCACGCCGGTGATCGACGTGGACCGGGGCGGCAAGATCACCTGGCATGGACCGGGGCAGTTGGTGGGCTACCCCATCCTGCGGCTCCCGGAGCCTGTGGACGTCGTGTCACACGTACGCCGGGTTGAGGAGGCACTGATCCTGGCCTGCGCCGACCTCGGCGTCGACGCCACCCGGGTCGATGAGCGCACCGGGGTCTGGGTCCGCGGCACTGCGGGCGAGCCCGGGCGACCCGACCGCAAGGTCGCCGCCATCGGTGTGCGGGTCTCGCAGGGTGTGACGATGCACGGTTTCGCGCTCAACTGCGACTGCGACCTCTCGTGGTTCGACCGCATCGTGCCGTGCGGCATCACCGATGCGACGGTGACGTCTCTGACCCAGGAGTCAGGCCGGGCCATTCCCGTGACAGAGGCCATGGCGTACGTCGAAAAGCGGCTCATCGAGGTCCTTCTGCCGAGTTGACGTTAGACGCCGCCAGTCCGGGGCAGGTCGCCCCGACAGCACCCGGATTGCCCTTGACCTCACGGAGGACCGCATGGCCCGCAACACCGTTCTGCGCTCGATGCACGACCTCGGTCTCGCTGCCTGGTTCGGTGGCTCCCTGATGGGCGCCGTCGGTCTCAATGCGGCGGCCGCCGCACCCAGCGACCCGCGCGAGCGCTCCCAGGTCGCCAACGCCGGCTGGGACCGGTGGACCCCTGTCAACGCCGCGGCGATCGGTGCCCACCTGCTCGGCGCGGCCGGCCTGCTCGTCGCCAACCGCCAGCGCCTGGTTGCCCAGCACGGGGTTGCCTCGATGAGCCTGGCCAAGACGGCCCTGACCGGAGCCGCGCTCGCGGTCACAGCGCTGGCACGCGCCGAGGGGGCCAAGGTGTCCCAGCGCGACGGCGCGCCGGTCGCGGCCGGCGCCGAGCCGCTGAGCGAGACTCCGGAGGACGTCACCGAGGCCCAGCAGCGACTGCGGCTCCTGCAGTGGGCGATCCCGGCCAGCACCGGGGCGCTCCTGCTGATCAGCGCGTACGCCGGCGAGCAGCAGCGCGCCAGCGAGGTCCGCAGCGGGGTTCGCCAGCGGCTCACCGCCAAGCTCCCCGGCTGAGGCGGCGCGGGCCCTCGCGCCGTACCCTGGACCTGTGACGATCGCACCCGAGGGCCGCAGGCTGCTGCGCCTCGAGGTCCGCAACAGCGAGACCCCGATCGAGCGCAAGCCGCCGTGGATCAAGACCCGGGCCACGATGGGGCCTGAGTACTCCGAGCTGAAATCGCTGGTGCGTCGCGAGGGCCTGCACACCGTGTGCGAGGCCGCAGGCTGCCCGAACATCTTCGAGTGCTGGGAGGACCGGGAGGCCACGTTCCTCATCGGTGGCGACCAGTGCACACGGCGCTGCGACTTCTGCCAGATCGACACCGGCAAGCCAGCAGAGCTCGACCGCGACGAGCCCCGCCGGGTCGCGGAGTCGGTGCAGGCCATGGGACTTCGCTACGCGACGGTCACCGGCGTCGCGCGCGACGACCTCGCTGACGGCGGTGCCTGGCTCTACGCCGAGACGGTGCGCCGGATCCACGCCTTGAACCCCGGAACGGGGGTCGAGCTGCTGATCCCGGACTTCGACGCCAAGCCCGACCTACTGGCCGAGGTGTTCGGGTCCGCTCCCGAGGTGCTCGCGCACAACGTCGAGACCGTGCCCCGGATCTTCCGCCGGATCCGCCCAGGCTTCCGGTACGAGCGGTCCCTCGGGGTGATCCGCCAGGCCCGCGACGCGGGGCTGGTGACCAAGTCCAACCTCATCCTCGGCATGGGCGAGGAGCGCAGTGAGGTCAGCGCGACGCTGCGCGACCTGCTCGCCGCCGGCTGCGAGCTGATCACCATCACCCAGTACCTCCGACCCTCCGCCCGCCACCACCCGGTCATCCGCTGGGTCCGGCCGGAGGAGTTCGTGGAACTTCAGGCGGAGGCTGAGGAGATCGGCTTCGCCGGGGTGATGTCGGGACCGCTGGTGCGGTCCTCCTACCGGGCCGGCCGGCTCTACCGCCAGGCCGTCGAGGCGCGCAACATTTGCGTGAGCGACATCCGTACGTAACGTCGCTCGGCCACCCTCGGGGACATGGCCACCACCCTTCGCCACTGGGCGATGCAACTTGTCATGACGGCCTCGGCACCGGTGAGCTCGGGGTCTCGACGCAACGCGAGGGCGGCCCTGCAGCGCCGCTACGACGAGGAGCTGCACATCGCCTGACCCCTGAGCCTCCCTGACCCTGGGGACGGTCCGCGGCCCGTATCCTCTGCACCCATGGCACTGAGGCGCAAGCGCAGCTCTGAGGGTGCGGCAACCCCGGCGAAGCAGAGCCGGGTCGCCCAGATCCGCGCCGCCTACCGGATGACCCGCAAGGTAGACCCGATGGTCGGCTGGGTCACTCTCGCCGTCGGCCTGCTCACTGTCGCCGTCTTCGTCGCCATCGGTCTGCTCGTGGACCACCCGATCTATCTCGGCCTGATGGGGGTGATGCTCGGCATCCTGGGAGCCACGATCGTCTTCGGCCGCCGGGCCGAGAAGGCCGCCTTCTCCCAGGTTGAGGGGCAACCGGGAGCCGCGGCAGCCGCGCTGAACATGCTGCGAAAAGGCTGGACGGAGACCCCGGCGGTTGCGGTGACCCGCAACCAGGACATCGTGCACCGAGCCGTGGGACGGGCCGGCGTGGTGCTCGTCGGCGAGGGTTCTCCGACCAGGGTGGGCAACCTGCTCGCCACCGAGAAGCGCAAGGTGGCCCGCTTCGTCCCTGAGGTCCCCGTCTACGACATCCAGGCCGGTAACGAGGACGGCCAGGTGCCGCTACGCAAGCTGAACCGCCACCTGATGAAGCTGCCGCGGAACCTCAAGAACCACCAGGTCAGCGAGGTCAACCGACGGCTCAAGGCGCTGGGCACCATGAGCCTGCCGATCCCCAAGGGCCCGATGCCCAAGAACGTGCGGATGCCGAAGGGGCCTCGCTGACCCAACCAGCCATGGTCACCTGCCGTGCACGACCACGGTGCCGGCCGCCTTGTCGTGCAGCCCACGGCCGTCCCGGTCCCAGATCAGCGCCGGGATCAGCATGGCCAGCAGCAGCGTCCGCAGCACTGCGCGCAGCAGACCCAGCCGCCTTCCGTCGAGCCGGACCACGCGCAGGCCGCGGACCAGCTGACCCGCCGAGCCGCCGGCGAGCCAGGTAAGTGCAATGACCTCCAGAACGAACACCGGCAGGCTGTACGCCGGCTCGCGGAAGGTGCCCCAGGCGATCACCGCGCAGGCGGCGGAGTCCAGGAGGTAGGCGACCAGCCGGGTCCCGAACCCGGCCACGGAGCCCGGCCCGCTGTTCGGCAGCCCCAGCCGCTGTCCTGCGTACGACTGCTCGCTCTCGGCCGGACGCCGACCTCCGGGGCCCTCGAGCCAGGACGCGACATCCTTGCGCTCGATCACCGAGGAAGCGTAGCCGCGCCGCCAGTTCACCCGTAACACGGGCGAAACACGAGGGTCACGGCCGGGAAACGGCTGGCACCTACGGTCCCCGGGCAGACGGCAATCGGCAATCAGCCGCCGCTCGACAAGGAGGATGGATGTTCAGCAACGCGGACGAGGTCCTGCGGTTCATCAAGGACGAGGGCGTGCGCTTCGTCGACGTCCGGTTCTGCGACCTGCCCGGGGTCATGCAGCACTTCAACGTCCCGACGGAGACCGTCGACGAGGACTTCTTCGTCAACGGACAGATGTTCGACGGCTCCTCCATCCGCGGGTTCCAGGCGATCCACGAGTCGGACATGAAGCTCATTCCCGACCCGGCGACGGCCTATCTCGACCCGTTCCGCGCCGAGAAGACGCTGGCGCTGAACTTCTCCATCGTCGACCCGTTCACCGACGAGCCCTACAGCCGCGACCCGCGCAACATCGCGGCGAAGGCCGAGGCTTACCTGTCCGGCTCCGGTATCGCCGACACCGTGTACTTCGGGCCGGAGGCCGAGTTCTACGTCTTCGACGACGTGCGCTTCGAGACCAAGCAGAACGCGGGCTACTACTACATCGACTCGATCGAGGGCGCGTGGAACAGCGGTCGGGTCGAGGAGGGCGGCAACCGCGGGTACAAGACGAGGTACAAGGGTGGCTACTTCCCGGTGCCACCGGTCGATCACTACGCCGACCTGCGCGACCAGATGTCGCTCGCACTGAACCGGGCCGGAATCGAGGTGGAGCGCGCCCACCACGAGGTGGGTACCGCCGGCCAGGCGGAGATCAACTACAAGTTCGACACGCTGCTGCATGCCGGCGACAAGCTGATGCTCTTCAAGTACATCATCAAGAATGTCGCTTGGGCCGCGGGCAAGACGGCGACCTTCATGCCCAAGCCGCTCTTCGGTGACAACGGCTCCGGCATGCACTGTCACCAGTCGCTGTGGAAGGACGGCTCGCCGCTGTTCTACGACGAGCTCGGATACGCAGGGCTCTCGGACACGGCCCGCCACTACATCGGCGGCCTGCTCAAGCACGCCCCCTCGCTGCTGGCGTTCACCAACCCGACGATGAACAGCTACCACCGGCTGGTGCCCGGTTTCGAGGCCCCGGTGAACCTCGTCTACTCGCAGCGCAACCGGTCGGCCTGCATCCGGATCCCCATCACCGGGGCGAACCCGAAGGCCAAGCGCATCGAGTTTCGGGTGCCCGACCCGTCGTCGAACCCCTATCTCGCGTTCTCCGCGATGCTGATGGCCGGCCTCGACGGTGTACGCAACAAGATCGAGCCCGACCAGCCGGTGGACAAGGACCTCTACGAGCTGCCCCCGGACGAGCACGCCGAGATCACGCAGGTCCCCTCCTCCCTACCGGCGGTGCTCGACGCGCTCGAGGAGGACAACGCCTACCTGATGGAGGGTGGGGTATTCACCGACGACCTCATCGAGACATGGGTGGACTGGAAGCGGACCAACGAGGTCGACCCGATCCGGCTGCGCCCGCACCCTCACGAGTTCGAGCTGTATTACGACATCTGAGATCAACATCGCTCTGACCTGCTCGTTTAGGCGGACACAGCCCCCGCAGTCCGCTTCTGGTCCGCCGAAGATTCCGGGCCCAGCCCCGATGGCCTCACCTGGCGCCGTGTCCTACGTCCCCGTGTTCCACCTGATCATGACCGCTGATGATCACACTGGGGATCGTGTGGATTCCGATGATCGTCATAAACAAGATGCGCCGGAACCTGTGACTGGACTGGCGTCTCCTTCTTGGGTGGCGAGGTCCGCACGAGCCGCCAGCACGGCACCGACGGCCGTCCTCGTGCTCTCGTCCGCGTCGGGCCACATATGGCTGTAGGTGTCGAGCGTCGTCTTCGCGCTCGCATGCCGGAGCCGGGCCTGGACGACCTTCACATCGGCGCCGGAGGCGATCAGGAGCGAGGCGAGGTAGTGCCGAAGGTCATGGAAGCGAAAGGCCTCATGCAGGCCGGGCACCGCCC